>DATGZW010000363.1:0-2537 GCA_035297005.1 Patescibacteria group bacterium | reverse complement strand
GATCAGTTCGTCGAGCCTGCTGGCGCCGCCGGCGAATTGCTCGACCACGCGGGTGACCGCAAGGCCACCACGGCTACGGTATTCGCTGCGTTCAGGTAACGAAAAGACGGTCCTGTTCATGGGGTCCTCTTACGAGACTTGCCGAGGGAACGCCACACAGGACAAACGAAAGGCCGTCGCGCTGCGATGACGGCCTCTAACGATTTGGGAAAAAAGAAATCGCACCGGCCACCCCTCAAGAGGTGGGCCACCAGAGACGGGTATCGTGGACGGTGGTGCTCATAGGCCACGTAAACACCATGGCGAGGCGGGACGTCAAGGGAGGATCGCCTAGGGGGCGGCTTGCGCCCTGCCTATCCGGCAGGCATCTTGTGGTGTCAGAGGGCGGAAAAAGTGCGTAAGTTTCCGCGAGGCGCCTTCGAATTCGACGTTTGGGATTTGCGGGCAGCGGGAGGCGAATGATGCCATTGCAGGCTCTGGGCTATGTCGGGTTTGGCTCCGCCGCGCTGGACGATTGGCGGCAATTCGGCACCGGATTGGTCGGCCTGCAGGCGGTCGAGCGCAGCCCCTCACTTCTGGCGTTCCGGATGGACGACCGCAAGCAGCGCATCGTCGTCGA
This sequence comes from Patescibacteria group bacterium, assembly GCA_035297005.1. Lineage (GTDB taxonomy): Bacteria > Pseudomonadota > Alphaproteobacteria > Rhodospirillales > Magnetospirillaceae > DATGZW01. The sequence goes on along the minus strand of DATGZW010000363.1, from coordinate 1,918 downwards.
CCGCTCGTTGGCCGAGGGCGAGCGCTTCTTCGGCTGGGAGGTAGCAAATGGCGATGCACTGGACGCGCTCGCAGCGCGGCTGGAACAGGCGCAGGTTACGGTCACGGCCGGGCCGCAGACGCTTGCCGACAACAGGCGCGTTCGCAGTCTGATTTCGTTCAGGGATCCCGCGGGCAATCGCCTCGAGGCGTTCTATGGCGCTGAGATCGACGACGCCCCGTTCTGCCCCGGACGTTCGATTTCCGGCTTCCGCACCGGTCCGCTCGGCCTTGGGCATGCCGTGCTGACCGTTGAGGATATCGAGACGGTGATGCCGTTCTATGTCGATGTGCTCGGCTTTCGTCTCTCCGACTACATGGAGAAGCCGTTTCGCGCTTACTTCTTTCACATCAATCCGCGGCATCACAGCCTGGCCTTGCTCGAGACCGGGCGCAATGGGATGCATCATTTGATGGTCGAGCTGTTCTCGCTCGACGATGTCGGCCAATCCTACGACGTCGCCCTGACCGAGCCCGACCGCGTTGGGGTCACGCTCGGCCGTCATACCAACGATCTCATGACGTCGTTCTATGCCAGGTCGCCGTCCTCGTTCATGGTCGAATGCGGCTGGGGCGGCCGCGAGGTCGATCCCGCGACGTGGCAACCGTTTGAACTGAAGGACGGGCCGAGCCTGTGGGGACACGAACGGAACTGGCTGCCGCCCGCCGACCGCGAAGTAGCGCGCCAAATGCGGATGCGCGCCGCGGCTGAAGGCCTGCGCGCACCGGTTCAGGTCATGGACGGCAACTACAAGCTGATGTCGGGGACCTGCGCATGGTGGGACGCGGTGAGCAAGGGATCGTCTTGAGAATCCGCAGGGCCTGCTAGCGATAGCAGCCGTGCTCGATCTCTTCGATCAAGCTCCGCGCCTTCGGTTTCCAGCCGAGCTGCCGCGCCCGGACCGCTCGCACCCTGCTGTTCGACGCCATCGTATCCTCGGCGACGCCCTCACCCCATTCGAAGGCCGCCTCTTCCATGGACATCGCTGATGGCGCCCCCTCATGACCCAACATGCGGTTGATGGCCTCGCAAACCTCGCGCATCGAATTTTCGCCGTTCTCGGCGAAGAAGAACGCTCCGGCGGGCGCCTTCTCGATGGCGAGTGCATAGAGCGTCACCAGATCGTCGATATGCACGTTCGACCAGATGTTCTCGCCGGGCCCGGCATGGGCCGCGCAACCTCGTTTTCTGGCAAGACCGATGAGCAGGGGCACCTGCATGCTGTGCGGCTCGACGCCATGGCCGAAACCGTAGATCAGGCTCGGGCAGATGATGACGGGACGGCATCCCTTGTCACGGTATGAGAGAATGAGATCGTTCAACGCGACCCGGGCTGCGCGGGCGGGCGTAGAGGTGATAGACGAACTTTCATCAAAAATGGCATCGGATCGGTGTCCGCGGGCACGCGTGCCGACGATGCTCGATCCCGAGGTGTGGATCAACAGCTTGCCGCTTCCAGCCAGAGCGCCAAGCAGGGCAGCGGCCGCACCCTTGTGATCGGCGCTCGCCGCATTGACGACGACGTCGGCGGCATGTGCCGCTTGCGCCAGACGTTCGCCATCATCCAGCGTTCCCAACATCGGCTGGATACCGCGGGCATAAACCGCATCGGCCTTTTCCCTGCTGCGAACCAGGCCGGTTACCTGATGGCCGGCGGCAACGAGATGAGCTGCAACCGATCCGCCGATATAGCCGGACGCGCCTGTGCAGAAGACCTTCATCCCAGCCCTTCGAGCGACCGTCGTCTACTGCGGGTATCTCACCCCAGATGCTTCCTGAAAAACTCCGTGGCGCGGCCCCAGGCAAGCTCCGCCGCCTTGCGATCGTGCACCGACATGCGCTGCTCGTTGACGAAGGCGTGGTCGGCGTCATAGCGGAA
>DATGZW010000362.1:0-6035 GCA_035297005.1 Patescibacteria group bacterium | reverse complement strand
CGCCCCCTCACCCGCCCCGGCCTCGACCACCACGTCGAAACCCAGGCCGACATATTTCTTAACCGTGTCCGGCGAGGCCGCAACGCGCAATTCGTCGGCGCGACGCTCCTTCGGGATGGCGATTCTCATTCAGCGGTTCCCTTCCCACCCAGGCGGCATGATCGATTTCGGATAACCATGCCCCCTCGCTTGGTCTTTGCCAAGAGCTTAACCGCCCGTTACCACGTTGAACCGATTAATTTTTCATGTCCGACCAAAGCACTATGACAAGTCTCCAGCCCCTAACCAAAAGACCGGCAGAGGGCCAACGGATGGTTGTTTTTTCGGCAAACCATCGGCTGCGGACATGGAAGATCGACAGGGCAAGCGCCCCGCTCTTATTTTGATCCCATACAATGAACGGAAGATTTGGAGGCCGCGCCTCCGAGCGGGTGTGGGCCGCCGCCCATCCGCCTCAGCGGACCGCTTCCCCTGCCCATGGGGAAACGGTCCGCGCAAGAAACGAAGCTGCCCTTAAGACACCGCCTCCAACTCGTCGATGAACCCGACGATGACATCCAACCCGCGCCGCCAGAACGCCGGGTCGCTGGCGTTAAGGCCGAACGGAGCCAGCAGGTCTTGGTGGCGCAGGGTGCCGCCAGCCTTCAGCATGTCGAGATACTTCTGCTCGAAGTTCGGCACGCCCGAACGGTAAACGTCGTACAGCGAATTCACCAGGCAATCGCCGAAAGCGTAAGCGTAGACGTAGAACGGCGTGTGGACGAAATGCGGGATATAGGCCCAGTAGTGCTGATATTCCTCGTCGAAGCGCAGCGACGGCCCCAGGCTTTGGCGCTGAATATCCATCCAGGCGGCGCCGATTCGCTCGGAGGACAGCTCGCCATGGCGGCGTTCTTCGTGGATGACCCGCTCGAACTCATAGAAGGCGACCTGACGGACCACCGTGTTCAGCATGTCCTCGACCTTCGAGGCCAGCATGACGCGGCGGCGCTGGGGATCGGTCTCGGAATCGAGCAACGCGCGGAAGGTCATCATCTCGCCGAACACCGAGGCGGTTTCGGCCAGGGTCAGCGGGGTGTCGGCCATCAACTGGCCCTGCTGAGCGGCCAGCACCTGATGCACGCCATGGCCCAGTTCATGCGCCAGGGTCATCACGTCGCGGGTCTTGCCGAGGAAATTGACCAGCAGATAGGGATGCGCCGAGGGCACCGTCGGATGAGCGAAGGCTCCGGGCGACTTGCCGGGACGCGTCGGCGCATCGATCCAGCCGCCTTCGAAGAAGCGCGCGCCGATCTTGGCCAGTTCGGGCGAGAAGGCGTGGTAAGCGCCGAGCACGATGTCCTTGGCTTCCGGCCAGGTGATCAGCTTGTCGCTGTCTTCCGGCAGCGGGGCGTTGCGGTCCCAGTAGTCCAGTTGAGTGACGCCAAACCACTTGGCCTTCAGCGCGTAATAGCGGTGCGCCAACTGGCTGAAGGCGCCCTTGACCGACTGCACCAGCGCATCGACGACCTCGTCCTCGACCTGATTGGACAGGTTGCGGTACGACGTCGGGCGGGCATAGTGCCGCCACTTGTCGTCGATCTCCTTTTCCTTGATCAGCGTGTTGGTGATCAAGGAAAAGACGCGGATGTTGTCGCCCAGGGTCAGCCCCATGGCCTTGGCGGCGGCCTTGCGCTTTTCCGGGTTCTTATCGGTCATCTGGTTCAGCGTTTCGGCCGAGGTCAGCGACTTGCCGTTCACGTCGAAGCGCAACTCGGCCATGGTCTCATCGAACAGCCGCACCCAGGCGGAGTTGCCGACCACGTCCTTTTCCATCAGCAACTGCTCGACCTCGTCGGACAGTTGATGATCGCGGAACACCCGCAGATCGCGCAGCCACGAGGCGTAATGCGCCGCCTTGGGGGACTTCAGCTTGTCGGTCAAAGCGGCCTCGTCGAGGCGGTTCAACTCCAGCGTGAAGAACAGCGTCTGCGTCGAGATGGTGGTGATGCGCTCGTGCATGCCCTGGTGGAAGCGGCCGTTCTCGGGGTCCGAGACGTTCGACGAATAGCGTAGCTGCGAATAGCTGAGCAGCCGGTACATGATTTCGGTGATGCGTTCGTAATCGGCGATGGCCTCGCCGACGACATCGCCCGACGCGCTGGCCAGCTTGCCCTGATAGCGCTGCTGGAAACCGCGCGCCATCTCGTCCACGGTCTTGAGGTCGGCTTCGATCTGCGGTGAATCGGGGGCCGGATAAAGGTCGCTCAGATCCCATTCGGGCATCGGCCCCAGCTCGTTCGACAAGGCCGGTGTGGCCGTTGCAATTGTGTTCATCAGTTTACTCCTTGCGCCCGACAGCCATATGGGTATGAAGGGCGGCATAACCAAATACCGTCCTACCGCACTGCGGCACGACAATAGCCGATGCCCCGGCGGCTGGGGCGAGAAAATTGGGGTGGAAAGCGGCATGGATTATCAAAGCCAGACCAGCCTGACGGCGATGTTCTTCGAACAGGCGGCTCGCCTTGGCGACAAGCCGTTTCTGTGGCGCAAGCGCGACAAGTCCTGGCAATCGCTGAGCTGGCGCGATACCGCCCGCCAAGTCGATCTGCTGGCGCGCGGCCTGCGGGCGGTGGGCATTCAGCCCGGCGACCGCGTGCTGTTGATCGCCGAGAACCGCCCGGAATGGCTGATCGCGGATCTTGGCATCATGGCCGCCGGAGCCGTCACGGTGCCCGGCTACACCACCAATACCGTGGCCGACACCCTGCATTTGCTGAACAATTCAGGAGCGCGGCTGGTCATCGTGTCCAGCAAGGGGCTGGCCGAGCGGGCCATCGCCGCAGCCCTCAACGCCGATCATGCCGCCGGGGTCATCGCCATCGAGCCCCTGGGGCTGATGCAGGATCCCGGAATCGCCTTCCATCAATGGGACGATGTTCTGGCCCTGGGCGGCACCGCCGAGGACGACATCGCCCAACGGGTCGCCACCACCACCCGCGCCGATTTGGCCTGCGTCATCTATACCTCGGGTACCGGCGGCGCGCCCAAGGGGGTGATGCTGAGCCACGGCGCCATTATCGCTAATTGCATGGGCGCTTATGAGCTGCTGCTGGAAATGGGCCTGACCGACGAGGTGTTCCTGTCGTTCCTGCCGCTGTCGCATTCCTATGAGCACACCGCCGGGCAGTTCTTCCCCATCTCGCTGGGGGCGCAGATCTATTACGCCGAAAGCATCGAGGCGCTGAGCGCCAACATGATCGAGGCCCGCCCGACCATCATGACCGCCGTGCCGCGACTGTACGAGACCATGCGGGCGCGCATCCTCAAGGGCATCGAGCGCACCGGCGGCTACAAGGCCAAGCTATTCATGGCCGCCGTGCGCCTGGGGTCCAAGCGCTATGAGACGCCGGACCAAATGACGCTGGCCGAGCGTATTTATAATAAGCTTCTCGACCGCTTGGTCCGGCGCAAGGTGGCGGCGCGCTTCGGCGGGCGGTTGAAGGCGCTGGTGTCGGGCGGCGCGCCGCTGAATTACGAGGTCGGGCTGTTCTTTACCGCTTTGGGCGTGCGCATCCTGCAAGGCTATGGCCAGACCGAATCGGCCCCGGTGGTCAGTTGCAACCCGCCGTCGAAGGTCAAGCTGCACACAGTCGGCCCGCCGGTCAAAGGCGTCGAGGTGCGCATCGCCGCCGATGGCGAAATCCTGGTGCGCGGCGAATTGGTCATGCAAGGCTATTGGGGCGACGCCGCCGCCACCGCGCAGGTCATTCAGGACGGCTGGCTGCATACCGGAGACATCGGCCTGCTGGACGAAGACGGCTTCATCCACATCACCGACCGCAAGAAGGACATCATCGTCAATTCTGGCGGCGACAACATCTCGCCGCAGCGGGTCGAAGGCTTCCTGACCCTGCAAACCGAGATCGCCCAAGCCATGGTCTATGGCGACCGCCGCCCGCATCTGGTCGCCCTGCTGGTCCCCGACGCCGATGCCGCCGCCGCCTGGGCCGCCGCGCGGGAGGGCAAGCCGAGCGAATTGGCCGAGTTGATCGGAGATGTGGATTTCCGCCGCTCCATCTCGGAAGCCGTGGACCGCGTCAACCGCACCCTGTCACCCATCGAGAAAGTCCGCCGCTTCATCCTGACCGCCGAACCGTTCACCGTCGATAACGAGATGTGCACGCCGACGCTGAAAATCCGCCGGCATGTGATCGTGGCGACGTATGGAGAGATGCTGCGGGAGCTTTATGAGGAACGGCGGTGAGGGCCAGCGATCCATCACCGCACCGCAAGCGCGATGCCTTCCTTTACAACTCTCTGCATAGTGGACATTCTGCGCCAATATCATAATTTTCGGATGTGGCGATGCTGTGCACGGATGACCAACCACAATTAGCCTTCCCCTGGGCAACCATCGGCCTGATCGGCTTTTGCGTCGCCGTCTTCATCTGGCAATATCTCATCGCCCATCAGGGAGGCCAGAACGTTACCATCGGCTATGGCTGCATCCCGGCCGTTGTCCTGGGTCACGCCCAATATCCCGCCGGATTGCCGCACCCACCGGCCCTGCTGACCCTGTTGACCTCGGCCTTTCTGCATGGCGGCCTGGCGCATCTCCTTGGGAACATGCTGTTCCTGTGGATCTTTGGCGCCAATGTCGAAGACTCCTTCGATTGGCCGATCTATTTGGCCTTTGTCGTCATTTGCGCGATCTCGGCCAATCTCGCCGAAGTCGCCATGGATGCACATTCGCTGACACCGCGCATTGGCGCCAGCGGCTTCATTTCGGGGATCATGGGCAGCTATCTAATTCTTTTTCCGAAGGCCAAGCTTAAATATATCGTTTTTCTACCCGTGGCGGGATTCCAGACGTTCAAAATGCCGGCATGGTTGGCGCTCACCTTCTGGATTGGAACGCAGGTCTATTCCCTGCGTCACGCGGCCCCGGAAGCAGCGGGAGGCGTCGCCTTTCTCTCCCACATTGCCGGTTTTGGCATGGGCGCCTGTCTGGGTTGGCTCCTGTGGTATTTCGGCATCGCCGCGACCTACGCCGAGGGCATGACCGAACCGGATTGAGGGACGGTGGTTTGGGTTGGTTTTATTGACGCACCATCACAACCGCGCCCCCCCAATACACTGCCCTGGCCCCATCCCGCGCAGCCACGCCGCCGTGCTCGGCAAATGCCCCGCCTAAACTCCCCGACCTTCGTACTGCATCCCATCCCTCCATATTGACTCCCTGCCCGCATCGGCTATGGTCGCGCGTTTGTTTGGAATAGGAATAATTCACTGTTCCGCGCTGTCCTTAAAAGGATCTCCCCGCCATGCGTTTCCTTCCCTATCTGCTCGTCGGCTCGATGGCCCTGCCCATTCTGATTTGGGTGTTCATCAACAACTTCGTCGTCAAGGGCACCTCGAACAATCTGAACACGCAGGATTTCTGGGTGCTCGGGTCTCTGGGCGTGTTCGTCGTCGCGGCCTTCTATCTGCTGTCCACCTGGATGGACAAATTCATCCAAAAGACGCGCGGCTGAGTCCGAAGTCGGGCGGGAATCGTTGCATTCCCGCCCCGATTGCGTCGCTGGCATGGCAGCCCCAGAGAAATGACACGGGCGTTGACGGCAAATCCGCGCTACCCCAGACGCGAAGATCGACTGGCATGGCAAGGAGCGTCGGTGGCACTCGACCCAGCATTCTTGAAGCTGCATGGCGACCTTCCGCGCCAAGGTGTCGGCGCGGATTGGTGTACGCGTGAAGCCCTCGGCCGCTTGCCGCCTTTGCGCAAGCCGCCGGCAATCATCGACCTGGGCTGCGGTCCGGGCCGTCAGACCATCGTCTTGGCCAATCATTTCCGCACGCCAATCGACGCCGTCGATATCTGCCCGCTGTTCCTTGACCAGATGATGGACTCGGCCAAGGCCGCCGAGGTCGATCAATGGATCAGGCCGCGCCGCGAATCCTTCGCCAAGCTGCCCGACGCGCCCGCCAGCTTCGATCTGGTATGGAGCGAAGGCGCCGCCGGTGTGCTGGGTCTGCAAGCGTCGCTGGAA
>DATGZW010000361.1:0-6145 GCA_035297005.1 Patescibacteria group bacterium | reverse complement strand
CCTGGCCGTGCAGCCAGCCGGCGAAGAGATCGAAGCGCTCGGCCAATTGGCCGAAGGTCACCGTTTCAGTGTTGGCGACGATGAATGTCTTGTCCGGCCATTGCTGGCGGGCACGATCCAGCAGATCCGGCACCGTGAAAGGATTCATCCTGCGGGCTCCTTTCGCTCAGACGGCTAAGGTGATGAAGACGAGTTTCGCCAGGATGCGCAGCCCGTCATAAGGATGGCCGATGCCCTGGATGATGGTGAAGCCCTGCGCCACCGAGGTGTAGCAGACCGTCAGCACCATGCCGGGATAGCGCAGCCACTTCTTGTCGAAGAACGTCCATTTCCGCTGGCGGCGAAAGCGCGTCCAGGTCTGGAACAGCGTCACCACGGTGGCGTGGTACAGCCCCCAGGCCAGCCAGTTCCAACTGCCGGAATGCCACAGCCCGATGCAGGTGAAGGCGGCGAAGACGGCCAGATACGGGTTGCGGGTCATGCTGATGACCGGCATGTAGACATAGGACTGGCACCAGCCCGACAGTGTCATGTGCCAGCGCTTCCAATATAGGCCGGGGTTGGAGGCGAGGATCGGCCAGTCGAAATTCTCCATGATACGCAGACCAAGCAGGCGGCTGGAGCCAATGGCGATGTCCGAATAGGCGCTGAAATCCAGGTAGAACAGGAAGAACGACAGGATCAGGAAGCGCCAGGTCTCGACCGTCGAAAGATGGGTCAGCGAGGCGATGAAGCCGTCGGCGCTGGAGACCTCGCCGAACAGCATCGGCACCAGTTGCAGCCCGAGGACGAACTTCTTGCCCAGGCCAAGGATGATCCGCGTCGCCCCATCGGCGAACATCTCGGCGCTTGGCTTGTCTTCCCGATTTTCCAGGAAATGTTCGATACGCTCGATCGGCCCCGCCGTCCAGATGGTGAACAGGCAGGCCCAGGACAGGTAATCCCAGACTCCGTGCTCGGGCAAGGTGCCGCGCCGCGTTTCCAGCACGTAACGGATTGGACCATGTCAGAAGCCTTGGTAACGGAAAACGCGGGCGCCGCTTTCGATCTGCACCATCATGACGATGGCGCTGAACAGCAGGGTGCCGAGCGCAAGCCCTTGTACGACCTGTCCGGCGCGCCGCAGAAAATTTTCCATGTCTACGCCCTCACGGGTTGTGGATCAGCGGGAGGAGACGGTCGACCAACTGACTGGTCCAACGGTTCTGGGCGTCGGCGCTGTTGATATGCGCCCAGTCCTGGAAGTCGTCGGGAGTCAGGCCGGCGGTCTGATTCATGTCCCAATAAAGGACGCCTTCGCGGCGGGCGAAGGCTTGCAGCCGGGCGCGATGCGCATCGACGAAGGAATGGCCGATGATGGTGTTCATCGCCACCGGATTGAGCGGGATCTCCAGCAGCACGATGCGCACCTTCTGGCGGTCGGGGAATTGACGGATCAAGCGGTCCAGCGAGCCGAGATTGCCCTCGGCGCGTTCCTCGTAATGCGACAGGCGGGGCTTCAAGGTCACCGCGTCCGACGCCCATTGCGCGGCGTCGGCGGGGGCGCGGCCCAGATAGGTGCGGGTATCGTGGACCGGCGCGGTGCCGGTCAGCAGATGCCAAAAAATCGCACGGTAGCGGGCGACGAAGAATTTGTAGTTGTCGATCAGGTAGTTGCCGGTGCGATGCGGCGGCTCGAAACCGGAGGCGCGGATTTCCGCGTCTCCCGCCTTTGAGATGAAGGCGCGGCGCGGCTCGCGCACCAGACCGCCCAGTTCCGAGCTGTCCGCCGCCAGTCGGCTCAGGCTGATGCCCAGCACCAGCACGCCCTGGAAGTCAGGCCCCAGGCTGTCGGCCAGCGCCGCCGCCACCGACAGAGACAACAAGGACGGTTTCAGCAAACCGCCGAGGAAGGCCGACCAGCCGGAGCATGCCCGCGCGATCACAACCGGCCCACCTCAAATTGAGGCTGTGAGTTGTAATTATATGATGGGGCTCTCTCTGAGTCTGGCGTTTTGCCGAAAGGTGGCATTTTATTTACACAGTGGTTGCTATTATGTAATTGTGAACCCCAATTGGTTGCCAATCAGGTAAACATTTTTACATTGCGTGGCCCTAAAAAATTAGCTTGCTACCAAGCCGAAATGCGGCGCGCTGTTGTTGGAACTGACGCAATGGGTAGATTAAAGATAGTGTGATATATATGCAGAGCGATCAAAAGGAACAGTTGTGAGCAGATGATTATCGCGGAGATGGAAAGTTCTCTTGCTGTGGGGGCATGTGTGTGGAGGGTGGAATGAACTGCTCCATGGAGACGGAGACTTCCGCCGCGACAGTGATGTCGCCTACACAACGCCGTATCCTGTTCGCCGAGAAACGGGTGCCGGGGTCGGCCATTAATCTAATTCCCTTCGTCGTCCATTTGGCTGGCCGCCTCGACGCCGCCGCTTTGGTCGAGGCTTTCGCCATTTTGGTGGCGCGTCACCAAGGGTTGCGCAGCTGCATCGCCGACGATCCGGATGGGGGGCTGACCGTGGTGGCGGATGGCGCGATGCCGGCATTGTCTTGCATCGATCTGGGTGACGACTCCGATGGAGAGGCGACGATGCGGCGTTTGGCGGGGCTGGCGGCGCGGACTGCGTTTCCCGTGCCGGGCGGGGCGCTGGTGCGCGCGATGCTGTACCGAATCTCTGACGCTTTGCATTTTCTGGCCATCACCTTTCACCACGTCATCATGGACGGCCATAGCGCCAACATTTTGTTTCGTGAACTGGCTTTGGCCTATGCGGCGCGGTTGTCCGGGCAGCCGCCGGCTTTGCCGCCTGTCCCCTGTACAGCGGTTCCGGCGCGTCGCGCCGACACCGCTTCACGCGCCTGGATACGGCATATGGGGGGAGGTGGCGCGGCTGAGTTCATGATGCCGACAGATGCCCCCATCGGCGCCATGCATAGCTATGCCGGAGATGTCGTCGACGCCTGTTTGCCGGCGGCGTTGGTGAATGACCTGCGGGCGATGGCGGCGGCTGCCAAAATCAGCTTTTTCGCCGTTCTGTTCGCTGCGTTCAGCGCAACGCTAAGCCGATGGCTGGGGCAGGACGACGTGGTGCTGGGGCTGGTGGTTTCGGGGCGCGGCGGGCGGGGTGATGCCGACGACCGGCTGGGCGCCTTCATCAATATGGTGCCGGTGCGGGTCACCCTGACGCCGGATCTGCGCGTCGGCGATTTGCTGCGGCAGGTCGGGCAAGAGCTGTCAGACTCGATTGCCAATCAGGATGTACCGTTCGACGAACTTGTCGCCGCCCTCTGTCCGAGAGGCAGGGGCGACTTGATGCCGCCATTGGTGCAGGCGGTGGTCAATTATCGATCCTTCGACGTCTCGGCCTTCGCGGCGGCGGGGCTGGAGGCCTCGGTCGAACGCCTGTCCAACGGCAACGCGGTGCATCCGTTGGGGCTGATTCTGGAAAAAGACGGCCAGACGGTACGGGTGCGCATCGAATACCGTACGGAATTGTTCCAAGTCGCCACCGTGCAGCGGCTGGGCGAGCATTTTCGTGTCTTGCTGAGCAGTCTGGTGGCCGGTGGCGGCGATGCGGTGGTGTCGGGATTGCCGATGCTCGGCGCCGTCGAGCGGCAGCGGATGCTGGTCGAGTGGACCAAGCCCGCGCATCCCTTGCCGGCGGGCATGACCGTGCTGACGTTGTTCGAGGCCTCGGTGCAGAGCCAGCCGGACGCCGTGGCGGTGCAAATGGGGGCGGAGCGGCTGACCTATGCCGCGTTGGATCGGCAGGCCAATCAATTGGCGCATCGTTTGACCGAATTGGGCGGCGGGCCGGATTGCCTGATTGGGGTGGCTCTGGCCCGCTCGACGACTTTGGTTATCGCGTTGCTGGCAGTGCTAAAGGCAGGGGCCGCCTATCTGCCGCTCGACCCTGGTTTTCCATCAGCGCGGCTGGATCGCATGGTTGCCGATTCCGCGCCGGTGTTGGTCTTGGTCGATGACGCTGGGGCGGCGCATCTGGCGGCGCGGGGGGGATGGCTGAATCTTGACGATCCAGCCGAGCAGAGCCGCATCGCAGCGTGCCCGGCGCAGACGCCCCGGCCGCGGCGCGTCTGCCGGGGCGAGGATCTGGCCTATGTGATGTTCACCTCGGGCTCGACGGGTCGGCCCAAGGGCGTCGCCGTCACCCATGCCGGTATGGGTAATTTTCTCACCGCCATGCAAGCACGGCTGCGACTGGATCAAACCGACGCGGTGCTGGCCTTGACCACCATCGCTTTCGATATCTCGGTGCTGGAACTGTTCCTGCCGCTGATCGCTGGGGCGCGGGTGGTGTTGGCCGGCGAGTCCTGCCGCTACGATCCTCGTGCCATCCGCGAGGCCGTCGACAGTGCCGGTGTGACGGTCATACAGGCGACTCCGACGGCGTGGCTGCAGATTGTGGACGAGCAGCCCGACATCCTGGCCGGGCGCTTGCTGCTGTCGGGAGGCGAGGCCTTGCCGGTCGAACTTTCCGTCCGCTTGTGCCGGTGGGGCGGGCGATTGGTCAATCTCTATGGCCCGACCGAAACCACGGTGTGGTCGAGCCTATGGGAGGTCGATGCGGCGGACAGCGCAGCCGAGGCCAAGGGCGTGGTGCCGATTGGGCGGCCCATCGCCAACACCCAGCTATATATCCTCGACTCCACTCTTCAACCGGTCCCCATCGGCGTCTCCGGCGAGCTTTACATCGGCGGCATCGGCTTGGCGCGCGGCTATTTCAACCGCCCGGATTTGACGGCGGAACGCTTCGTCGCCGACCCCTTCGGCGCGGCGGGCGGGCGGCTGTACCGCACCGGCGACGTCGCCCGCTGGCGGGCCGACGGCGTGATCGAGTATCAGGGCCGCGCCGACGGTCAGGTCAAGCTGCGCGGCTTCCGCATCGAGCTGGGCGAGATCGAGGCGGCGCTGGCGCTGCATCCGGCGGTGGCGCAGGCGGCGGTGCTGCTGCGCGCCGACGAGCGGACGGAAGAACCGTTCCTGGCGGCCTATCTGGTGGCGCAATCGGGAGAGCCGCTGCCGCCGCCGGAAACGCTGCGCCGCTTCCTTGGCCACAGCCTGCCCGATTACATGATCCCCGCCGCTTTCGTCGGGCTGGCCGGGATGCCGCTGACCGCCAACGGCAAGCTTGACCGCAAGAGCTTGCCGGCGCCGCTGCGCCGGGCCGCCGAGACGCCGGACCGCCGTCCGCCGCGCACCCCGCGCGAGCGGCGGCTGGCCGAGGCCTTCGCCGAGGTGCTGGGCGTGGAAAAGATCGGCCTCGACGACAATTTCTTCGCCTTGGGCGGGCATTCGCTGCTGGCGGTGCGCCTGGCCGCGCGGCTGCGCGCCGGGCTGGGCATGGAATTGCCGCTGCGGCTGGTGTTCGAGCATCCCTCGGTCGCCGGGCTGGCGGAGGCGCTGGAGGCGCGGCATCCGCCGAGCGGGATGCTGTGCTTGCGGCGGACCGGTTGGCGACCGCCGCTGTTCTGCCTGCCGCCGGCTGGCGGGGCGGGCTTGTGTTACCGCGCTTTGGCCGAGGCGCTGGGCGACGATCAGCCGGTATATGCCTTGCAGGCGCCAGGGCTGGAGGACGGCGAGGATCCGGCGGTGCCGCTGGCCGAGGCGGCGGCCCGCCATCTGGCGGCCATCCGCGCGCTGGCGCCGGAGGGGCCGTATCATCTGCTCGGCTGGTCTTATGGCGGACTGCTGGCGCATGAGATCGCCTGCCGCTTGCAGGCCGAGGGGCAGGCGGTGGGGCTGCTGGCGCTGCTCGACAGCCATCCGCCCCGCCCCGCGGCAGCCGACGAGGACGCCGCCACCCTGCGCCAGTTCGCCCGTGAAATCCTGGGCTTCGCTGGGGCCGATTCGCTGCCCGCCGAACTGCCCGGACTGGTCGCGGCGGCCCGCGCGGCGGGGGCGCTGCCGCCCGGTTTCGGCCTGGATCTGGCCGAGCGCCATTTCGCCGTCTATCGCAACGCCGCCGCCGAAAGCCGCCGCCATCAGCCGGGGCTGTATCGCGGCCCGCTGGCCTTCTTCAGCGCCGCCGAGGCGGACGGCGGCGGGGCGGACGCCGCCGGCTGGCGGGCCTTCGTCGCCGGGCCGACCCGCGCCCACGCCATCGCCGCCACCCATCTGAGCATCGTCGCC
>DATGZW010000360.1:0-2871 GCA_035297005.1 Patescibacteria group bacterium | reverse complement strand
CGGCGCGAGCCGCCTTGGCCACGGCGCGGGCGTGTTCGCGTTCGTCGCGCGCCGCCGTGCCAGGGAAAAAGGCGGTGAAGGCCAGGACCGGACGGGTGTTCAGCCGCGCCATCAAGGCCAGCACCGCCGAGCTGTCGATACCGCCCGACAGGAACATCCCATAGGGCACGTCGGAGCGTTGATGCAGCAGCACCGAGTCGCGCAGCACCCGGTCCAATTCGACCAGCGCGTCCTCTTCGCTCATGCGCTCGATGGCTGGGGCTGGCAGAGCGGCGAGATGGCGGCGTTCGACCACCTGCCCGCCCTCGATCACCACCGTCTCGCCCGGCCCCAGACGCTGGATGCCGGCGAAGATGCTGTGTTCGCCGCAGGTGAATTGCAGACTGAGCAGTTCGTCGCGCGACTGCAAGCGCAGTGACCGCTCGACCAGCCCGGTGGCCAGGATCGCCTGCGGTTCCGAGGCGAAGACGAAGCCCTTCGAGGTCTCGGCGTAGTAGAACGGCTTGATACCGAACGGATCGCGGGCCAGCACCAGCCGCTTTTGCGCCGGATCATGCAGGGCGATGGCGTACATGCCGCGCAGATGGCGGGCGAAGTCCAGGCCGTGACGCTGATACAAATAGAGCGGCGGCTCGCAGTCGGACTGGGTGACGAAGGGCGCGCCCGCCAGTTCGGCGCGCAGTTCGGCGTTGTTGTAGATCTCGCCGTTCGCCACCAGCGCCGTACCGTTGGGGCCGTAGAGCGGCTGGTCTCCGGTCACCAGATCGATGATCGCCAACCGGCAATGGACGAAGCCGACATCGTCTTTGTGATAGCTGCCGACGCCGTCGGGGCCGCGATGCGCCATCGCCCGCCCCAGGGCGTCGAGCACCCCTTGGTCGGCCGGGGCGCCGTCTGCCGTCATCACACCGCCGATGCCGCACATGCTAATGCATCGATTCAGTCAGAGAATTCGGCACATTTTCCCACCCGTCATGGCCGGGCTTGTCCCGGCCATCCACGCCGCTCAGCATACACTGCAATAAAAACAATATGTTATGCTCCATCTGCGTGGATGCCCGGAACAAGTCCGGGCATGACGAAAAGGGGTTGGATGCGACTCTTTTGTCCCAATCAATGCACTACGCCAGCACCTTCTCGAAGAACGCCTTGTACTTGGCGACCACCGCCGCTTCGGTGTAGTCGCTTTCATAGACCGCGCGCCCGGCGGCGGCCATTGCCTGGGTGGCGATGGGATCGGCCAGGGCGACGCGGATCGACTGGGCCAGCGCCTCGGGCTGATCAAGCGGGCTGAGCAGGCCGGTTTTGCCATGCTCGACCAGCACCGCCGGCCCCTGCGAGGCCGTGCAGACCACCGGCAGGCGCTGCGCCCAGGCTTCGATGATGACATTGCCCAAGGGCTCGTGGCGGGCCGGATGGACGAACAGATTGGCGGTGGCGAACAGATTCGCGGTGTCGTCGCGCCAGCCGAGGAAGCGCACGCGCGGCTTGATTCCCAGCTTGGTCGCCAAAGCCTCCAGCGCCGCCCGTTCGGGGCCTTCGCCGGCCAGCAGAAGATAAGTGTCGGGCACCAGCGCCAGCGCCTTCAGCAGCACATCAAAGGCCTTGTTCGTGTGCAGCCGCCCCAGCGCCAACAACACCGGCGCGGTCTCGGGGATATAGAAGCTGCGGCGCGAAATCGGCGTTCCGGTCTTTTCGCTGACGAAGTTGGGCAGATAGACCGCCTTGTCTTCGGGCCAGCCCTCGCCGATCAAATAATCGACGATGGATTGGGTGTCGCCGACCAGATAGTCGCAGGTCTTGTAGTATTTCAGGTCGTAATAGCCGCCCAGCCGGGCGATGCGGACAAACTTGCTGTTGCCGACCGGACTGGCCGGAGCCATCAGGCTGGCCCGGCTCATCCATGAGAACACGATATCCGGCTTGAACGCCCGCACATGGCGGCGGAAGCGCCAGCGGGTGAGGAAATCCAGGCGGTTGCCGAAGCGCAACTGGTGCACATCCAGCCCGGCGGCTTTCATCAAATCGAGACGGCGCGCGTCGTTGCGAATCAACACCCGCTGTTCGATTCCGGCGCGCGACAGGGCCGGCACCAGACGCTCGAAGAAACGCTCGGCGCCACCGAATTGGGCGCCGGCAATGGCCTGCAAAACGCGCGTCATGCCGAGGGGCCCGCCTTGATCAAAGTGTCGAATTCGGCGGCGACCACATCCCAATTGCGCTCGCGCTGCAACAGGCGGGCGTCGCGGTTCATGCCCCAGAACATGCCGTCATCGGTCAACAACCGGGCGGCGACATTGGCGAAGGCAGCGTCATCGGGCACCACCTGCCCGGTCTGGCCGTCGCGGATGCGTTCGCGCACCGCGCCCAGTCCGCGCGCCACCGCAGGCAGGCCGCAGGCTTGGCTTTCCATCAGGGTCCAGCACACCATGTCGTCGGCGTGACCGGGATAAAGATGCACCCGCGCCGAGCGGTACAGCCAAGCCATGCCGGCATCCGATTGCGGCGCCACAATCTCTACCCCGTGCTCGGCGGCGGCCAGCGCCTTAGCCAGTACCGGACGGATGTCCTCGGGCACCTCGCTGCCGCCACGCCCCTTATCGAGCACCGCCGAAACCACCACCAGATGCGCCGTCGGCGCCAGCGGGCGGATCTGCGCAATCCACAGATCCAGCAGCCATGACAGCCCATGCGCCGGATGGGTGGTCACCACGGCCGTCGGCGGTTCGGTCAGTTCGGTCACCGCGTCGGCGGTAAATTCCTGGCGCAGACCGGGAGCGATGATATGCAGCGGCAAATCAGCGGAAACGCGCCAGCCTTCGGCCTGGGTCGCGCCCTGGAACACCAGTTGCGGCCGGTAGCTTTCCAGCG
>DATGZW010000359.1:0-7124 GCA_035297005.1 Patescibacteria group bacterium | reverse complement strand
TGGCGCGAGGCCGAGCGACAGGGGCAGCGCCTCGAAGAGGTGCTCCGCCCGGTGTGGGAGAGCATCAAGGGCGGCATCGACGCGCCCGCCGACGACGGCGCGATCTTCTCCGCCGCCGCCGCGGTGCTGCGCCAGCTCGTGGTGCTCGAACTGAACAGCGAGGCGGGCGAAAATCTCGAATACGACGAGAAGCCGGGCCGCCACATCGTCGCCGTCGGCGGGAACCGCCTCTCCCGCGGCCTGACCCTTGAAGGTCTGACCGTCTCCTACTTCCTCCGCACAACCTCAATGTGCGACACCCTGTTGCAGATGGCGCGCTGGTACGGCTTTCGCCGCTGCTACGAGGACCTCATCCGCATCTGGACGACCGACGGCATTGCCCGGTGGTTCGCGGAACTCGCCCTGGTCGAGCAGTCCCTGCGGGACTCCATCGTCGCCTTGGGGCGGGCTGGGCGGCGGCCAGACCAGATGGCGATCAGGCTCCGGGCGCACAGTGACCTCCTGCTGACGGCGCGCAACAAGGCCAAGACCGCGGCGTCGCAGCAGGATTCGTGGTCGGGCGAGCACCCACAGACGGTGCTGCTGCCGCTGTCCGAGCCAGGGAAGCTGCGGGCGAACCGCGCCCTGGCGGACGGGTTTATCGCTGCGTTGTCGCCGCCGGTCCCATGCCACGGCGGGTTCCTGATGCGCGACGTCGACCCCGATGCCGTCTGCGCCTTCCTGCGCGACTACCAGATTCACGATGATATCGTTGCCTTCCGGAGCGACCTATTGGCGGACTGGATTATGGAGCGAGCGGCCGTCGGCGAGCTTATCGACTGGTCCGTCTTCATCCCCTCGCCGGGGACGGGGCGCCCGGCAACCATCGGCGGCCACCCGGTCGGCCTAGTGAAGCGCAGCCGCGTCAGCTCCGAGAGCATTGGCATCCTGACCGACCCTGGGCACGAAGGCGTCGACCTCCGGCTCGGCCCGAACGCCTACAGGCGCGACAGCGGCGCCTACGACGCCGAAGCCATGCGCGCGGCGCGTCCAGCCGCACAGGGCCTCCTCATCGTCTACCCGTTGGACCCCGAGCATCTCGGCGTCTCGGACACCGACGCCGTCATCGCCTTGGCCCTCAGTCTGCCTCAGACCTCCGACGCCGGGGCGACGTGGATCGTGAACAGCATGGTGTCCGATGGCTGACAGTCCCACGCCGCAGCAGTGGGCGCAGCTTCGCGCTACGCGCCCGTCCTCAGACGACGCCTTGGTCATCATGGGGGTGGTCATCGACAGCGCGGACACCACGCTGTCCCTGGCGATGGATCCGTCGGGACTTCTCCATCTCCTGATCCCCGTCCAGCGCGGGCCAACCGGCCAGAGGCCGTCCGACCTCAACGGCCTCAAGGTACGCCACCGCCGCTTGGATACGGGCGAGGTCATCGACCTTTCGGCGCCGCCTTCGCACGAACAGGTGTTCACCCCCTTCTGCCGCGACGTGATCGACGCCATCGCCGTGCAGCGGCGCGACCCATGGGCTGCCGTCACCGCGACTGTCCGCAACTGGCAGTCCGCATGGAAGCCGGTTCGCCAGGAGATGAGCGCGGCCGTGCAGGTCGGCCTGTTTGGCGAACTGCTGGTGCTCAACTTCCTGATGTTACCGTGCCTCGGCCCGTCCGCCATCGACCAGTGGAGCGGGCCGGACGCCGAGCGCCACGACTTCGTCGGCGACCGCCTGCACCTTGAGGTGAAGACCACCCGCAAGAGCCGTCCCGAGCACGAGATTTCGCGGCTCGACCAGCTCCGCGTCCCTGCCGGGTGCCGCCTGCTGTTCGTCTCCATCCAGGTCGAGCAATCGGTCGGCGGCAGCGAGACGTTGGCGACCCAACTCGACGCCGCCGTGGACGCCCTCCGGCCGCACCCCGCGGCCCTCGACGACTTCATGGTGAAGATGGCGAACATGGGCTGGTCCGACGAGATGCGGCTGTCCGGCGAACTGCTGCGATTCAACATCCGCGACGACACCCACGTCTACGAAGTGGACGCCGACTTCCCGCAGCTGCCGGACGACTTTGCGCCCCCATCCGGCGTCGTGGCCGTCAAGTACACCGTAGATCTCGCCAACGTGCCCGCGTTAGGCTTTGATGAGGCCGAGGCCATCATCAGGGACGCCAATCCCGGCCATGTCATCTAGTAGCGGGACGCCGACGGGGAAACAGGGCAAACGGACGCAGAAGCGGCTCCCCATGAGCCGCTCCGAGAACATGTCGCGCATTCGTTCCAAGGACACGCAGCCCGAGATGCGGGTGCGGCGCGCCCTGTGGGCTGCGGGCCTCCGCTATCGCCTTCACGACAAGCGTCTTCCTGGTCACCCCGACCTAGTGTTCCCGGGGCGTCGAAGCGTGGTGTTCGTGCATGGATGCTTCTGGCATGGCCATGGTTGCCACCTGTTCAAATGGCCCTCATCCAGGGAGGAGTTCTGGCGGGCCAAAATCGCGGGGACCATCGAGCGCGACCGGGTGGCAATGGAGCGGCTACGGGCCACTGGGTGGCGGGTCGCGGTGGTCTGGGAATGCGCCCTGAAGGGGCGCGGGCACTTGTCAGACGAGGCCGTGGCCGCCGCCCTGGACGACTTCCTGCGGTCGGCGGAGCCGCAACTTGTTCTTTCGGCACCGATCTGATGTCTGCATCTCAGAATGCCCTTCCGACAGGCCGTTTTCTTGCTGCCTGCCGAGAAAAACAGAGTGGCCTCGTTCAAGCCGGAAATTGTTCCATTGGGGCAGGTTTCAAAATCAATGACGCCACCTTCTGCAACCGGGCCTGTGCTGCCAACTCCGGGATGGCTGCCAGCCAGTGCAGGCGTTCGTTCCGAATAGTTTCCGCCATCTCAAGACGGCGCTCGGCGGCCGCGACGAGCCCTTCCTTGGCTCGCTCAGCGGCACCTGCTTTCATGGCTTTACGACGTTCGATTTCGGCGCCCCACTTATCCGCAGTGTCACGGCATTCAGCTTCAACCTGAACGTGGCGACATTTCAGCGACTCTTCCAGCCGGGTGATAGGTTCCCGCCACGTTCCAGAGAACTCTTTGGCCATCCGGTGCTGAAGGTCACGAAGTACCCTTGAGGCGACGTCGCCGGGCAACTTCGTCATTCCCTGCCGTCCGCGGGCACAAAGCACACCGTCTTGTCTGTAGACGAGCGGCTTCAAAAACTCCACAGCCAGCTCGTTTGGTAAAGAGTTCCACTGTGGCCCGTTTATCTGGGCGGCTTCCACGAAAATCTGGGCCGGCAGCAGGCTCCGCACCCAGCGCTGGTCAGCCCGCCAGCTTTCCTGAGCTAGCCTGACGTCCGCAATCAAATCTCGCTTTTGCGCGTCTGTCGAGGCCGCGTCCACGAGAGCGGTTAACTTGGAATTGGGAAACGCGGGGAGAACAGTATTTCCTGGGTCAGTCCAGGCAACAACGACGAGAATCGTCTGCTCTTGTAACTGGAGAGCGGGGTGTCCTTCTGGAAATTGAACCACAAGTGACTGTGGAGTCTTGTCGGCTCCCAGCTTCGTGCCCATAATCTGAACGAAACCTTGGACAAGTCGCTCGTGCACCGGATCGCCGTGGTCAAGGAAATTGAGGAGTCGCCCGTCCGGCTGACCCTCGTCAGTGTGGACAAAATTTCGCGGAGGTACGCTGAGATGGGCCCGACGGAAAAGGAATGGATAATGGCCGTCAAGCCAGCGATCACTCTCGAGTTCAGGAACGTCAAATGGTGCCGCCTCGGCCCTGCCCGAATACCAAAGAGTGAAAAACAAGAATTCCTCGTCGTAGATATCGTGCCTACGGGACACGTCGAAGGCCCTCATTTTGGACATCATCTGCGTCCAGCCACGAAGCGCAGTTTCCGCCCGTTGAATGAATGGACCAGTGCGCAGCAAGTCTCGTCCTTGTGCCGGCTCCGGTAGCGGCGTCGCCTGGAGAGCATTATACATCATCTGTGCCGCCTCTGCGGTGAACGGCGACAGATGGGCCAGCCGGGACCTCTGCCATCCGCCATCCCAGTGTTCCGCCAGATCCGTCAATTTTCCCAGCGCAGCGGGTCGGCCATCTCCAAGAGCGAGTCGGCGCAGTGAACCCCTTGGGTGCCAAGGGTTCAATCAACGGGACGCCGTTTTTGGCTGCTGGCGTCAGTTCCGACCCCCGCCTGGTCTTCGATACTATCAGACGTTTCAAAGGGCTGGAGCGACCCGTTGTCCTTCTGACCGACGTGGAGAATCTGACGGATGCGGAATTGATATATGTGGCGCTTAGTCGCCCCGCAGTTCTGCTTTTGGTATTTGGCACGCCGGCAGCCCTGGACAGGATCAAGCGAGGTCCAGCAGACCACGAATAGCCTCCTGGTGCCCATGCGAGGTAGTCTTGCACTTGATATGGGTCATAAATGGTCACCATATTTTCCGGAATAGCTTGAACCCCTGGGAGTCACCCTCCATGATCCATGACCAATTTGGTCGCGATTCCGGAGCCCAGGGCATATGAGGTACGAGAAGGCGGACAACCTGATTCAGCTTGCCCTGGAGCTTCAGGCTGCGCGCGGCGGCCTCTCGCTCGCTGACATCGAGACCAAGTTCGCCGTCTGCCGCCGAACCGCGATGAGAATGCGCGACGCCGCCTTGCGGAATTTTCCTCAAATCGAAGAGGTGGAGTCCGAGGAACGGACAAAACGCTGGCGGCTTCCAGCAGGAACTCTCGATCGGCTAGTCGCCTTCAACGTAGAGGAATTGGTCGCCTTGGAGGCTGCCGTTCGTCTTATGGAGCGCGATAACCGCGAGGGCGAGGCCGCCCGGTTGGCTGTCCTTTCGACCAAACTCAGGGCGCTGTTGCGGCCGGACGTCGCGTGCCGAGTGGAACCAGACCTCGAAGCTCTGTTGGAGGCCGAGGGATTGGCGGCCCGACCTGGGCCACGGCCGTGTATCCAAGTCACCGTGATCGAGGATCTGCGACAAGCCATCGTGACGTGCCGCAAGGTTAAACTGCTGTACCGGAACCGACGAACGAAGAAGACCAACGAAAGGCTGGTTCACCCTCTGGGTTTTCTCCATGGGCATCGGAACTACCTCGTGGCTTGGCACGAGCACCCCAAGGCCAACGATTTTGCCTTGTTCGCTCTACCGCACATCCAAGCTGTCCAGATCACCGTGGAGAGCTTTGAGCGAGACCCTGCATTCGATTTGAATGAATTCGCTAGCCGGAGTTTCGGCCTGTTTCAAGGCGAGCCAATGGATGTTGTATGGCGGTTCCTGCCCGAAGCAGCTGACGATGCCGCCGAGTTCGTTTTCCATCCCTCTCAACAGGTTGAGCGCCAAGCTGATGGGGCACTCATCGTGCGCTTCCGTGCTGCCGGTGATTTAGAGATGGCCTGGCACCTGTTGACTTGGGGAAACATGGTCGAGGTATTGGAGCCGAAGGAGTTGGCGGACATGGTTTCCGGTCATCAGGTGGCGTGGCCCGCGCTGCCATAGGTGACCAACTTTGTCACACGTCGATGAGAGATTTTCCCGGTGATGAATGCAATGACCACCACCTCACATCCCGATGACGCCAGCGTCCGGCAAGCCGCTGCACAGATGGTTGCCCGCTATGGCGGCCAACTTGCCGTCGAGGAAGCTCGCAACCGTGCCGACTCATTGGCCCGTGAGGGACGCTGGCCCGATCATGCGGTGGCGATGCGGGTGTTAACGGTGGTCGAGCGACTTGCGGGAAACTCTTGATGAAATTGTGAGGCAAGGTCGATGTGCCGCCAGACGAGGGCGGCGCCGACACCTGGGCATTCAGCGCCCGCGTCCCAGTGCCGCAGCACCGTGAACCCAAAGAATATAGTTGGTCGGCCAACCAAAGCTACTCGGCGTCGAGAATTACCGCATCGCCGATGTGGTGTCCGCGCCCATCGACGAAGCCAGCGCCGACCACGATCTGCCGCTGCGTGGCCGCGGTGATCGTGCCGTTCGCCAATTCGGTCGTGTTGACCTGATCCACGATAGACACTGTGAAATCGTCGCCCGAGTGTCATCCAAAGAATGCGCCGCCTATCTCCGGCATGCAGGGTAAGCTTCTGTCTAAATCAGGCAGCCTCCAAGGCCGTCGACGAGAACCGCTACATCTCGTAGCGCCCGGGGCGGGTAGTCATCGTTGCGAGACGTCATCATCCGCAGTGACAGCTACCGATATGTTCGCAGAACAACTGTCGACTTCAACCCGATGGAATACTAGCGACGACGCGCGGACCGGATCGCCATCGGGCGCCATCGCATATTTTCCCTCGTATCGCGCCACATAGCCGTTGGCGAACCCGCGCGCAAAATCGCCGCTGTTATAGGCGCTGAGCGCCGCCCGCAAGGCCGGCTGGCCCGCCGGGGTGATCTGCAGCGCCCGCCGGTAATCCTCCTGCAGGATCAGCGCCCCGGCGCGGATGTTGGCGCAGAGGTCAAACATGTCGGCGACAGAATATCCCAGCCCCGCCAAGTTGCGGTTGTTGATCTGCATCAAGCCAAGGTCAACCGAGCCGCCCTGGGCCAGGACCGCCTGGACGATGGTCAGTGCCTCAGTCCGGGAGGCGGGATGCACAGCGCGGGCGGACTGGCCCGGAAGGTTAATCCCCACAGCAAGGGGATCGCCGCCGCTTTCGACCCGAATCACCGCCTGGAGGGTTTCCGGGGCCACCTCGGGCGGGGCGCAGGCGAGGATCACGGCCAGGGAAATCGCCGCCATCATCGGGCGCCCTCCGTCCACAACGGGCGCAGGACGGCGGTGATGCTGTCGGTGGAGATGGGACCGACATAGCGGCTGTCGTAGGACCGCGGGTTGTGGCTGGAGACCACCCAGGCTGAATCAGCGGGGACGGTCGCTTCGGTCATCACCAGGATCGGCAACGGCCGGTCGGCGCTGTCGGCGATCAGCGGCGCCGAGGACGGAAGCAGCCGGCCGTTGACGTGGACGCCGAGCGGTGACACCGCCACCTGATCGCCGGCCAAGGCCACGACCGGCTTCAGCATCGGTTCGACGTCGCCGGGACAGGCGCCGCTGGCCACATAACCGCGCTCCTGGGCCAGCCGGATCGGCGGCGTCAGCGGCGGGCAAAACGTCACCACGTCGCCCA
>DATGZW010000358.1:0-3588 GCA_035297005.1 Patescibacteria group bacterium | reverse complement strand
CCTGGCCTACACACGCCTGGACGGCATGCCCATCGGCAATGGCTGGCGGGCGTTCTATGCCTGGTATGGCGACATGACCTTGCTGCCGCATCTGTGGACCTTCCTTGGTCTGGGCACCACCACCGTCGAGATTGACTTTCATCCTGTGGTGACCCTGGAGCAGTTCGGCTCGCGCAAGGCGCTGGCCGATCACTGCCATGACGTGATCGCCCGAGGCGTGGTGCTGGCCAATGCCGGACGCGTGCCTGTGGTCGTGGCGGTTGAACCGGCAACCGTCGCTTAACTTGACTTCCCCGTTTGCGATGTTAGTTATCAATAGGGGAACAGATCTGTCTTCCCCTTCAGCTTCGAGTATTTGAGCCTTGGCGAAAAAGCTCTTTATCAGGACCTATGGCTGCCAGATGAATGTCTACGACTCCGGTCGTATGGCCGACGTGCTGGCACCGCTTGGCTATACGATGGCGGATACCCCCGATGACGCCGATATGGTGATCATCAACACCTGCCATATCCGCGAACATGCCTCGGAGAAGGTCTATTCCGAACTGGGCCGCTTGCGCATGCTGAAGCTGGCCAAGGCCGAGCAGGGCCAAGGGCTGGTGATTGCCGTCGCCGGCTGTGTTGCTCAGGCCGAAGGCGAGGAAATCCTCGCCCGCGCGCCCTATGTCGATATCGTGCTGGGGCCGCAGACCTATCACCGCCTGCCCGAAATGGTCGCCCGCGCTGCCCGCGCCGGCGCGGCCGGTGGCAGCGTGCTCGATACCGAATTCCCCGCCGAACCGAAATTCGACCAGCTTCCCGACGCGGTGGCGCATGGCTCCTCGGCCTTCGTCTCGGTGCAGGAAGGCTGCGACAAGTTCTGCACTTTCTGCGTGGTGCCCTATACGCGCGGCTCGGAATATTCGCGCCCCGCCGCCTCGGTGTTGGACGAGGCCCGCCGTTTGGTCGAGGGCGGGGTGGTCGAGTTGACCCTGCTGGGCCAGAACGTCAACGGCTATCACGGCGACGGTCCCGATGGGCGCGGCTGGAGCCTGGGCCGCTTGATCCGCGCCGTGGCCGAACTGCCCGGCTTGCAGCGTATCCGCTACACCACCTCGCATCCGCGCGACATGGACGATGAATTGATCGCCGCGCATGGCGAGGTCGAGGCGTTGATGCCGTTCCTGCATCTGCCGGTGCAATCGGGCTCGGACCGCATCCTGGCGGCGATGAACCGTCAGCATGGCGCTACGGACTATCTGCGGCTGATCGAACGCCTGCGCAAAGCGCGGCCCGATCTGGCGCTGTCGTCGGACTTCATCGTCGGATTTCCCGGCGAAACCGATGCCGATTTCGAGGCGACCTGCCAATTGATTCGCGAGGTCGGCTTCGCTCAGGCCTATTCGTTTAAATACAGCGCCCGCCCCGGCACCCCCGCCTCGGCGATGGAGGATCACCTGAGCGAGGCGGTCAAGGAAGCCCGGCTGTCTGAGCTGCACCAGTTGATCGGCGGGCAAGCGGTGGCCTTCAATCAGACCTGCGTCGGGCGCGACCTCGATGTGCTGCTGGAGCGTCGTGGCCGGCATGACGGCCAGTTGATCGGCCGCAGTCCCTATATGCAGTCGGTGTTTGTCTCCGCCCCCGAGAGCATGATGAACACCGTGCAGCGGCTGACGGTGGTGGCGGCGCATGCCAATTCCCTGGCCGCCGTCCTGGCAGAGGAGCGAGCCTGCGCGTGACGGACCAGCCCCCCACGAACGTCAAGGTGACGCGGGAATTCGACGATAACAGCCTGCTTTATATGCTGTTCGGCCCGCATAACGTCCATCTGGAACGTATTGGCCGTGAATTGGGCCTGGACCTGGCGACGCGCGGCAATGCGGTGAGCATTTCCGGCCCCGCCGATCGGGTGGAGGACGCGCAAGCCGCCCTCGACAGCCTGTATGAACGCTGCCAGCGCGGCTATCCGGTGGAAACCGCCGATGTCGATGCGGCCCTGCGCATGGTGGGCTTGGGCGATGTCGCCGCCGGCCGCCTGGCCATCGTTACCCGCAAGCGCCATATTCAACCGCGCTCGCCGGTGCAAGCCGAATACATGCAGGCGATGGAAGACAAGGAGATGGTGTTCGGCCTTGGACCGGCCGGCACCGGCAAGACCTATCTGGCGGTGGCCAAGGCGGTCTCGATGATGATCAAGGGTGAGGTTGACCGCATCATCCTGTCGCGTCCCGCGGTCGAAGCCGGCGAGCGCCTGGGTTTCCTGCCCGGCGATCTGCGCGACAAGGTCGATCCTTATCTGCGTCCGCTCTACGACGCCCTGCATGACATGCTGCCGGGCGACCAAGTGGCCAAGAAGCTGATTGCCGGCGATATCGAAGTCGCTCCGTTGGCCTTCATGCGCGGGCGCACCTTGGCGAACTCCTTCGTCATTTTGGACGAGGCGCAGAACACCACGCCGGTGCAGATGAAGATGTTTCTGACCCGCATGGGCGAGCATTCGCGCGTGGTGGTGACCGGCGATTTGTCGCAAATCGATTTGCCGGTCGGCGCCCGCTCCGGCTTGCAGGATGCCGTTGATATCCTGGGCGGCGTCGATGATATCGGCTTTGTCCGCTTTTCCGACCGCGACGTGGTGCGCCACGGCTTGGTGAGCCGCATCGTCCGCGCCTATGACGCCCATGACCGCAACAAGGACAAACCGTGACCGGCCCTGAAATCGCCATTGCCATCGAATGCGACCTGTGGACCTCGGCCGTGCCCGAGGCCGAGGATCTATGCCGCCGCGTCGCCGCCATCACCTTGGGCTCGGCGGTCGAGGCGTTGGGCGATTTGGCCGTCGAGCGCTGCGAAATCAGTCTGGTGCTGGCCGATGACGCCATGGTACAGGGGTTGAACCGCCAGTATCGCGGTCAGGACAAGCCGACCAACGTGCTGTCCTTCGCCGCCCTGGACGACGACGCGCCCGAGCCGGAGGACGGCCCGGTGCTGCTGGGCGACGTCATCTTGGCTTACGAGACGACGGTGGCCGAAGCCGCCGCCGAGGACAAGACGGTGGCGAACCACCTGTCTCATCTGGTCGTGCATGGGGTCTTGCACCTGCTGGGCTACGACCATATCGAGAATGACGAGGCCGAGGAGATGGAGGACGTTGAACGCTCCATCCTGGCGGCCCTCGGCATTCCCGACCCCTACGCCGCGGAGGAGCGCGACGCACCGAAATGAACGACACCTCTGGCAGTAGATCGCCCCGTGAAAGCGGGGCCACCACCACCTCCGACGACTCCCTGGTCCACGCCCTGCGCGGCTGGCTCCGGGGGCTGCGGCGCACCAAATCCGGCGAATCCGTCCGCGATACCCTTGAAGAGTTGTTCGAGGAGCGCGAGGAAGCCGAGATCCCCATCGACGAGCATGAACGGCGCCTGCTCGGCAACGTCCTGCATCTGCGCGACCTGACCGCCTATGACGTGATGGTGCCGCGCGCCGATATCGTCGCCATCGAGACCAAAGCCGATCTTGCCGAGTTGATCGAGGTGGTCAACGCCAAGGGCCATTCACGCTATCCGGTCTATCGCGGCACTCTCGACGATGTGATGGGCTTGGTTCATATCA
>DATGZW010000357.1:0-4444 GCA_035297005.1 Patescibacteria group bacterium | reverse complement strand
CCACCATCGGCGCCGAAGCGGTGGCGGAAACGGCTCCTGCGCTGTGCAAATGCACCAGCCATGGCCATGACGCGGTGCGCAAGGCCATCGTCGCCCAAGGCCTGAAGACCATCCCCGACGTCATGCGGGCGCTGGACTGGCAGAGCGCCGACGGCTGCGCCAAATGCCGTCCCGCCCTGAACTACTACCTGCTCTGCGCCTGGCCAGCCGAGTATGCCGACGACTACCGCTCGCGCTTCATCAACGAACGGGTGCACGCCAACATTCAGAAAGACGGCACCTATTCGGTGGTGCCGCGCATGTGGGGTGGCGTCACCAACGCCGCCGAACTGCGCGCCATCGCCGATGTGGTGGACAAGTTCGCCATCCCCGCCGTCAAAGTGACCGGCGGCCAGCGCATCGACCTGCTGGGGGTGAAGAAGGAAGACTTGCCGGCGGTGTGGGGCGATCTCAACCGGGCCGGCATGATCTCGGGCCATGCCTATGCCAAGGGCCTGCGCACGGTGAAGACATGCGTCGGTTCGGAATGGTGCCGCTTCGGCACCCAGGACTCCACCGGCTTGGGCATCAAGCTGGAGCGGATGACCTGGGGCAGTTGGACCCCGCATAAGTTCAAGATGGCCGTCTCCGGCTGCCCGCGCAATTGCGCCGAGGCCAGCATCAAGGACTTCGGCGTGGTTTGCGTCGAAGCTGGCTACGACCTGCTGATTGGCGGCAATGGCGGTATCGAACTGCGTGGCACCGACGCCCTGTGCCGGGTCTCCACCGAGGCCGAGGTCTTGGAATATGCCGGCGCCTTCATGCAGATTTACCGCGAGGAAGCCTGGTATCTGGAGCGCACCGCTCCCTGGATCGAGCGCGTCGGCATCGACTATGTCCGCCGCCGCATTGTGGACGACGTCGAGGGCCGTCAAGCCGCTTATGACCGCTTCCTGGCTGGGCAGGCCTTCGCCCAACACGATCCGTGGGCCGAACGGGCCACGGCGGGCGTCGACGCCCATGAATTCCAACTCTTGCACACGGTGGGCTGAATCATGCCGGACTGGATCGAAGTGGGACGCGTCGAGGATATCCCCCGCCTGGGCTCGCGCACCGTCAATACCATCCAAGGCGTCGTCGCCTTGTTCCGCAGCGGCGACGATCAGGTGTTCGCCCTGCATAATCGCTGCCCGCATCGCGGCGGGCCGTTGTCCGAGGGCATCGTGCATGGGCACAAGGTCACCTGTCCGCTGCATAACTGGGTGATCGACCTGGAGACCGGCGCAGCGGTGGCTCCCGATAACGGCTGCACGCCGACGGTGCCGGTCAAGCTGGTGGACGGCGCGGTCTGGCTGCACGTGGCGGCGCGCTTGCAGGTGGTCCATGGCTGAGGCCCGGCGCACCACCTGCCCCTATTGCGGCGTCGGCTGCGGCGTGCTGGTCACGCCGCAGCCCGATGGCGGGGTGACGGTGGCGGGCGACCCCGACCATCCGGCCAATCGGGGGCGGCTGTGCGTCAAGGGATCGGCCTTGGGCGAGACGGTGGGGCTGGAAGGCCGCTTGCTGCATCCCCAGGTCGATGGACAACGCGCCGCTTGGGACGCGGCGCTGGACCGGGTGGCCGGGGAATTCTCCCGCGCCATCGCCGAGCACGGCCCCGATGCGGTGGCCTTCTATGCCTCCGGCCAACTGCTGACCGAAGACTATTACGTCGCCAACAAGCTGATGAAGGGCTTCATCGGCACCGCCAATATCGACACCAATTCGCGGCTGTGCATGTCGTCCTCGGTGGCCGGGCATGTGCGGGCCTTTGGTTCCGACACCGTGCCCGGCTGCTATGACGATCTGGAACAGGCCGACCTGATTGTGCTGGTGGGCAGCAATACCGCCTGGTGCCATCCTGTGCTGTACCAGCGCATTCTAGCCGCCCGCGCGGCGCGGTCCGAGATGAAGGTGGTGGTGGTGGACCCCCGCCGCACCGCCACGGCGGAGGGCGCCGATTTGTTCCTGCCGCTGCGGCCAGGGAGCGACGTGGCGCTGTTCAACGGGTTGCTGGCACATCTGGCGCAGTCGGGCAAGGTTGCGGGGGACTTTGTCGCCGCCCATACGCTGGGGGTGAAACAGGCTTTGGCCTCCGCCTGCGCCGATGTCGATGCGGCGGAGGCCTGCGACCTCGACCCCGCCGATCTGGCGCGCTTTTACGACTGGTTCGCGGCCACCGACCGGGTGGTGACGGTTTATTCCCAGGGCGTCAACCAATCCAGCGCCGGCACCGACAAGGTCAACGCCATCGTCAATTGCCACCTGCTGACCGGGCGCATTGGCAAGCCGGGAATGGGGCCGCTGTCCTTCACCGGCCAACCCAACGCCATGGGTGGGCGCGAGGTCGGCGGCCTGGCCAACCAGTTGGCGGCGCATATGGGCTTGGACGCCGCTTCCATCGACCGGGTGGGGCGCTTCTGGAATGCTTCGGCCATGGCGCAAAAGCCTGGGCTGAAAGCGGTGGAATTATTTCAAGCGGTGGTGGATGGCCGCATCAAGGCGCTGTGGATCATGGCGACCAATCCAGCGGTCAGCCTGCCCGATACCGGGCTGGTGCGGCGCGCTTTGGAGGCCTGTCCCTTCGTCGTGGTCTCCGACTGCATGGAGCATACCGACACCACCCAATTCGCCGATGTTCTGCTGCCGGCGGTGACCTGGGCCGAGAAAGATGGCACCGTCACCAACTCGGAACGCTGCATTTCGCGCCAGCGCGCCGTGCTGCCGGCTCCCGGCGAGGCTCGCCCCGATTGGTGGATCGTCTCACAGGTGGCGCGGCGGATGGGGCATGCCGCCGCTTTCGACTATGCGTCTTCGGCGGACATCTTCCGCGAACATGCCCGCCTGTCCGCCTTCGAGAACGAGGGCCGCCGCGACTTCGATATCGGCGGCTTGGCGGAGGCCGATTACGATGCGCTGGCTCCCATCCAATGGCCGGTGCCCATGGCCGGTGCGGGAACCGCCCGCATGCTGGGCGAGGGCCGCTTCTTCCATGCCGATGGCAAGGCTCGGCTGATTGCCGTCACCGCCCGTCCGCCGGTTGCCGCCGTCAGCGATGATTATCCGCTGGCGCTGAACAGCGGACGCACGCGCGATCACTGGCACACTCTGACCCGCACAGGCAAATCGCCGCGTCTGGCCGGTCACCGCGCCGAGCCGTGGCTGGCGATCCATTCCCAGGACGCGACCCGCTTCGGTCTGGAGGACGGCGGCTTGGTCCGTGTCGAAAGCACCCATGGCGGCGTCGTGCTGCGGGTGGCGGTGGAGCAAGCTCAGCGGTTGGGCGAGGTATTCGCCCCCATGCATTGGAACGACCAGTTCGCCGGCTCGGCCAATATCGGTCGGCTGATCGCGCCGCATGTCGATCCCGTATCAGGCCAGCCTGAGCTGAAATTCACTCCGGTGCGCGTCGCCCCGCTGCCGCTGTCGTGGCGGGCCGTGTTGCTGACCCGTGATGAACCGCCGGTCTGGGGGCAGGATCTGCATTGGTCGCGTTCGGCTGGCCGCGGCCATGCGGTGACCCGGCTGGCCGGAGGAACTCCGGTGGATGATTGGCCGTCCTGGCTGCGCGCCCATTGCGGCGAGGGCGACTGGATCGAATATCAGGACCGCCGCCTTGGTCAATACCGCGCCGCCCGCTTGGTGGACGGTCGGCTGGAGGCGGTGTTCTTCGCTGCCCCCGCCGAGGATCTGACCGCGCTGGACTGGCTGTCCGGCCTGTTCGAGCGTCCGCTGGACGGCGCTGAACGCCTGGACCTGCTGGCCGGCGGTGGGGCCGATCGGGTAGACCCCGGCCCTACCGTCTGCGCCTGCCATCAGGTGGGCCGCAACACCATTCTCAAAGCCATCGCCAGCCAGTCCCTGACCACAGTCGCCGAGATCGGCGGCGCCTTGCGGGCCGGCACCAATTGCGGCTCCTGCATCCCCGAACTACGGCGGATGTTGAGCGAACCCATACTCATTCCCACGGAGCACTGACCCATGAACCTTAAAGACTTCAAGAAATCCGGGCACTGGCCCACTCTTATGGCCTGCTTCCTCTATTTCGATTTCAGCTTCATGACCTGGGTCACCCTGGGGCCGCTGATTGTCTATATCAGCAAGCAATTGAATATCCCGGTGGGTGACAAATTCACCCTGGTCGCCATTCCGATCCTGGCCGGAGCCATCCTGCGGGTGCCCATGGGCATCCTGTGCGACCATATCGGCGCCAAGGTCACCGGCTGCGCCGCGCAGTTGATCGTCATTGCCGGAGTGGCCTATGCGGCGTTTTTCGGCCTGCATAGCTATGTGGAAGTCGAACTGCTGGGCGTCGTGCTCGGTCTGGCCGGAGCCTCGTTCTCTGTGGCCTTACCGCAGGCCAGCAAATGGTATCCGCCGCAGTATCAAGGCATCGTCATGGGCATCGCCGGAGCCGGCAATGTCG
>DATGZW010000356.1:0-3508 GCA_035297005.1 Patescibacteria group bacterium | reverse complement strand
GGGAAGGGGGTGCCGTCGCTGTGCTGGAACGCGTCGCCATCCATGCGGCGAAGCTGGCCGTCGCGCAGAGTGGCGATGACGGCGCAATCGTCTTCGGAGCAGAGCGAGCCGTCGGCGCGACGGTGGCCGGTGACGGTGTGGGAATATCGCCCGATCATCGCGGTCTCGTCGGTGCAGCCGAACATCCGCCGCGCCGCCGGGTTGGCGAAGACGAAATTGCCGGCGGGATTAACGCCGAAGATGCCTTCACCAGCCGAGGACAGGATCAAATCGGTGCGGCGGCGCGCTTTTTCCGTGGCTTCCAGGGCGTCGCGCACCTCCTGCTCGGCGCGGTCGCGTTCCAGCACGGCGCCGACCCAGCGGGCCAGCAAGCGCATGAATTCCTGGTCGCCTTCGTCGAATTGACGGCCATAGGCGGCCACCGAACTGAAGCATATGGTGCCGAAGCAGTGATCGCGGACAGTGATCGGCGCGCCGATATAGGTCTCCCAGGCGAAGGCGGCATAGCAGGGATGCTTGGCCTGCTCCGATTGCCGCATATGCGGGATGGCCACCACCTTGCCCGCCGCCAGGGTGAGCGCGCAATAGGTGTCGGCAAGGGGGAAGGTCATGCCGTCGGCCAAGCCAACATCGTCGGCGGCGTGGTGGTGGCGCACCGTGTAGGACTGATCCTCGACGCGGCTGATGATGCCCATCGGCAAGCCCAGATGCTGACAGCCCAAGGTTACCGCCGCACTCAGCGACTCGCCGATGTCGAGCCACGGCAAGGCGGCGATTTCAGACAGCGCGCGCAGGCTTTCATAGTGATGCTGAGTCAGTTGCATCTGCTCGACCAGCCGGGCCTGAGCTTCCTTGCGGTCGGTGACGTCCTCTTTGATGCTGACGAAATGGACCAGTTGGCCTTCGTCGTTAATGACCGGGAAAATCAGCACCTGTTCCCAATGCAGCGAACCGTCCTTGCGGCGGTTCTTCAGTTCTCCGGTCCAGGTCTCGCCTGAGGTGATGGTGCTCCACAGGTCGGTATAGGCCTGCGGCGGCGTCTCGCCCGAGGCCAGGATGTTGGAATTGCGCCCCAGCACGTCCTTGCTGGCATAGCCGGTGCTGACCGAGAAATGCGGGTTAACGTAGGTAATCAAGCCGTCAGGGTCGGCGATGACCACCGAGACCGGCGATTGCTCGACCACTTTGGACATGGTACGCAGGCGCAGCGACACGGCGACATAGGCCGACACATCGGCCCCCGTGCCGCGATAGCCGATGAACTCGCCGTTGTCGTCGAAACGCGGCGCGCCGCTGATGCTAAGCCATTTGGCATGGCCGCTCTCGGACTTCAGCCAATAGCGGAAATCGCGGAAGCGGCGCAGCGCCGCCAGATCGGCGATATAGCCTTCCCAGCGGCTGGAATCGATTTCCTGATCCGAGGCCAAGTCCCAGCGCCGTTCGCCGATCAAGGTTTCCGCCGACACACCCAGCACCGCTTCCACGCTGGGCGAGAACCAGGTGAAGCGATGGTGTTCGTCGGTTTCCCAAACCCAGTCGGAGGTGCCTTCGACCAGACTGCGGAAACGCTCTTCGTTCTCCGCGAGCGTCTGCTCGGCCAACCGGCGCTCGGAGATATCCTCCTTGACGCCGATATAGTGGGTGATGTGTCCCCGCGCGTCGAGAACCGGAGAGATATGCGCCTGCTCCCAATACAGCTCGCCGTTCTTGCGCTTGTTGCGGAAGACGCCTTCCCAGGACTTGCCGGCGGTCAGGTCGGCCCATAGCCCGGCATAATCGGCGTCGGACATTTCGTCCGTCTTGAGAATGCGAGGGTTGGCACCGATGAATTCCTCGCGGCTGTAGCCGGTCGAGCGGCTGAAGGCGGGATTGGCGTATTCGATGGCGCCGGTGGTATCGGTGATGATGATCGATACCGGGGCCTGTTCGATGGCCATGACCAGACGCTTGCGTTCGTCCTCCAGGCGGCGGCGGCCGATGACCAGCCAGCACATGGTGATGACGACGGCGCTGCCGACCCCGGCGAGGACGGCGATGAGCAGGCCCATCCGTTGAATCTCGTGACGGGCGGCGGTCACGTCCATGACCAGCCCAATGGTGGCGGCGCTGTCGCCCGAGGCGTCGGGAACGTTTACCCGCAGCCATGAATACCAGAGGCCATCCGCCTTGATGCTGTCCGTCCGTCCTTCGACAAAGGGCCGGATCACGTCGGCGGAAATGTCGTCGCGCGGATTGGTCAGGACGACGTCGTCGAATTCATCCCATCGGGTGCCGCGGCCCAGCATGGTCATACCGCTCTGCCAGCCTTGACGGTTCAGCCGGGATTTAGGCAAGAACACCAGAGGTTGCAGATTGAATTGCTGGCGCAGGCTGTCGAACAGGTGGTCGATTTCCTTGCCGGTTTCGATATAGCCCAACAGCTCGTCGCCGTCATACCACGGCACCACCACGCGTAGCGTCAAGGTGCCCATCGGCCCCAATTCGATGCCATGCGCCGGGGCGTGGCTGCGCTCCGCCGCCAAGGTGGTGTGGCGGTCGATGGTATCACCATGCCGTTCAGGCTGATGGACGCGCAGGAAATTCACCCGCGATGCGTCGTTGAAGTACAGATGGGTCATCTGATTGGTGGTGTTCAGTTGTTTGAACAGCGCCGCCGTCTTACCCAACAGGGCGGCGCGGTCGCGCTGGCGAAAGGTCGCCTTGAGAGTGGAGTCATTGGCGAGGGTCGCGGCCACCGCTTGCAGCATGGCCGCTTCCGACGCGACCGAGGCGCGGAAGCTGGTCTCGATGGCCGAGCTGATCTCCTGCGAGGTCCGCGTGCTTTCGTGGCGGAACTTCTGGTATTCAATGGTCCCGACGCTGCCGGCGAGAAGCAGGACGAAGGCGACAACAGGGATCATCACCGCCAGTTTCAGGCGGCTGATTAGTGGTTTTCGCGGCATCATATCACCCAACTCCCCTTCGACCGGAAGACATCAGTCTTCGGTCGTCTCATTCTTCGCTGCGGGTGTCCGGCCCTGGGGATTGGAAATCGAGCTGAGGAACAGTTCGGCATCCTTCCGCAAATCATCGACGACACCGGCTAAGGATTTCGCGCACCAAATCACCCGCACCGTCCCGGCGCAGGACTGCGCCGACGATTTTGCCAAGTGAACGACGCTTTCAGATACTCTTTTGGCTTGGACGGCGACTTCGTCGATATCCGAAGCGATGGCTCCCGCCACCGTCTCCTGTTCGCGCACCGCGACCGAAATCTCCGACGAGATTTCGTCCATGCTGCGAATGGTCTCGACGACGCTTTCGATACTGCCGCGCATTTCGCTGGTCGAAGCCTGCACCGCCGCGACCTGGGCCGAGATGTTTTCGGTCGCCCGCGCGGTCTGGCTGGCCAGATGCTTGACCTCTCCGGCGACTACGGCGAAGCCCTTTCCGGCCTCACAGGCCCGCGCCGCCTCGATGGTGGCGTTAAGGGCCAATAAATTGGTCTGAGCGGCGATGTCGCTGATCA
>DATGZW010000355.1:0-6454 GCA_035297005.1 Patescibacteria group bacterium | reverse complement strand
TCGCCGACGTGGCCTTGCTCAGCGCCTCGCCGGTGGTGCTGATCGACGAGATCGAAAACGCTGGGGTGGACCGCAAGCGGGCGCTGGAGCTGCTGGTGTCAAAGGACAAGATCGTCCTCATCTCCACCCATGATCCGCTGCTGGCATTGCGCGGCGGGCGGCGCATCGTCATCCGCAACGGCGGCATCGCCGAGGTCATGGAGACCTCGGAGGTGGAGTTGCGCACCCTGCGCGGCCTGGAAGAGATCGACGCCAAGCTGATGGATATCCGCGACCGCCTGCGCGGCGGACAACGCGTCGAAGCGGAGATTGAATGGTGAGCGAGACAAACGCGGCGCTATCCTTGCTGCTGGGGCGGCGGTCCTGCCATGCCTTGAGCGAGCCCGCCCCCGAAGGCGCGGCCCTGGACCGCATCTTCCAGGCAGCGTTACGGGTGCCCGACTTCCAGCGGCTGCGGCCATTCCGCTTCATCGTCGCCGTCGGCGAGGGCCGCGACCGTTTGGGCCAAATGATGCAGCGGGCGGCAGTGGCGGCGGACAAACCCGACGATATCGTGGAACGCGCCCCGCGCATGCCCCTGCGCGCGCCCATGGTCATCACCGTGGCGGCGACGCCCAAACCCAGCACGGTGGTGCCGGTGTTCGACCAGCAACTGGCGGCGGGCTGCACCGTGCTGGCGATGCAATTGGCGGCGCAGGCGCAAGGCTTCGGCGGCGTCTGGCGCTCCGGCTGGCTGATGTATGACCGCGGCTTTCATAGCGATCTAGGGCTGGCCGAGGGCGATCAGATCGTCGGCTTCCTTTATCTGGGAACACCGAACCATCCCCCCGCCGCCTCGGCCAAAAGCGACGATCCCGGCGACTTCGTCCACTGGCTGTGACGGGCCTTCAGCGTTCCGGCTTGGCGCACCAGAAATCGTAGCAGCCGGCGAAGGTGTGAGGATTGTCCTCCTCGAACGCCGCCCAATGCCCCAGATCAGTTTGCGCCGGGTCGTCGGGATAGCGATTGCGGTACAGGCTGGCGCTCAGCTGATGGTGCAGCTGAAAGCCGATGAAGGTCAGATCGAGCTGGGCCAACGCCGCCGCCAAGCCGGGGATGGTGAAACGGTGCTCGTTCACATGGAAGGCAAGATCGCGCAGGCTGCTCAGGGAGTAGAACTCCTTGCTGCGCACCACCAGCCGCACCGGATGATCTTCCGGCAAGGCCAGGGCCGCCGCGCGGAAGCCGCGCAACCCCGCCGCATCGCCGCCGAAGCCGTGCTCCTTGGCGAAGTCCTCGATGACCCGCAAGGTGCGGCGAGCCACTTCGCTATAAAGGCCGATGCGCATCAAGCCGCCGGGCTTCAGCACGCTGTCCAGCGCCGTCCAACCGGCCAGCGGATCGCCCATATGGTGCAGCACGCCGTTGCTCTGGATGACGTCGAAGCTTCCGCCCAATTCACCCAGCCGCATGATGTCGGCGCGGCGGAAGGTGACGTTGGCGAAACCGAACTTTTCCTGCGCACGCAGGGCATGCGCCAGATTGGTCAGGCTGAGATCGACCGCCAGAATCTCGGCATCGGGATAGAGCCGCGCCGTGCAGAAGGCCTGCCAGCCCGAACCGCAGCCGGCCACCAGGATGCGCTGCGGCGTCAGGGCATGCGGGCTGAAGGCGGCATGCGGGAAGGCGGCGCGCAGCCACTCATCCGAACGGGTCGGAGTGACCGCCGGCGGGTTGAACCAGCGCGGATAGGGGTTTTCGTCATACTGACCGGCAACCGCCAGCGAAACCTCGTCTTCGATGGCGGTAATCTGGATCACTTGCCCGCGCAACTGGCGTTCCCGCAGGGGATCGACCACCGCCACATCCAGCAGGCGGGCCAGCAGCGGGTCTGGTGTCGTCAGCGCCAATGCGGCCAGCCGCGTGGCGACCGGCAGCTTGACCAGGGGGCGATGGCAGCCGATCACAGCAAGGCGTTCGGCGAAACGCTCGGTGGCCATCCCCGTATCGATATCGGCGGCGAGGCTTTCAGCGAGCGCGAAGGCCGGCCCAGCGACCGCATCATCTTCGGGCAGGACGAACTCGCCGGCATCGGCCAGCAGAGCCAAGCCCAACAGGAAGGCGTGGGCATCGGCGGCCAGGGCTTGTCCACCAGCAACGTAGCGCGTCAAGGTGCGGCGCACCGCCAGCATGAGAATTTCAAAGTCGGGATCGGCCAGCACGTCCGAGGCCATCAAATTGCGTAACGGCTGGCAGGCGAACAGCGGCTGCAAAGTGCCGTCGGTCACCGCCGCATCGGCAAACCCGCCGCCGTCCCGCGCCGCCGCCAGCACCGGCATCAACGCCGGATCCAGCGTCAGCAGGCCGAGCAAACTGCCGCCGAACCACACCGGCTTGTCGTCTGGCATTGCCGCCCACCGTCCCAACGCCGCCTGGAACGCGGGGTCATGGCGGCGGAAGGTGACGCTCTCCAGAGCCAGGCACACCGCCCGGCACACATCGTCGTCAGACTCGAAGCGCCGCAATGCCTCGCGCAGGCGGTCAAGCCCCGGTCCCGCCTGCCCCGCCGCCAGATGGGTGCGTCCGGCCTCGATCCACGGCGTCGGGCTGCCGGGATCGCGCTGGCACACCACATCGAACGCCAAAGCCGCGTCGGCGAGACGGTCGAGCCCGCGCAATGTAACACCCGCTTCCCAGGCCGCCTGGGGTTCGGCGCGGTGCAGCTTGGAGGCCTTGGCGAAAGCCTGCACCGCCTTGTCGGCATGACCGGCGGCGCGCAGCACCAGACCGTAATTGAACCAGTTGCCATAATCGGGAGCGTGCTTCACCGCCTGAGCCAGGAACGATACCCCTTCGGCGGCACGCCCTTGCTGAGCCAGCACGATCCCCAGCATCGCCAGGGCCGGCGCATGCGTGGGCACTGCCTGCAAGGCCATGCGGAAGAACCGCTCGGCCTCGGCCAGATTGCCCGCCCGATGGGCGTTGGCCGCCATCATCAAGGGAACCTCCGCCGCGACGGCGGAAGCGGGTTTGGTCTGGCGAGCCGGGGGTTTGCTCATCCGCGTGATGTCTCCGAGAGGGCGAACGGGTCAGGGGCGGCAAAACTATCGCCATTCCGCATCCCCAGCAAGCGGCACACCCGCCGGGCGGGTGAGGGCAATTTGTTGTGGGCTCGCCCTCAGTTCGACATCAGCACCGGCAAGGTCATATGCCCCAGGATAAAGCGGGTGCCGGCGCCACGGGTGAAGCTGAACCCCAGGCCGCTATGCGCGCCCATGACCAGCAAATCGGCCCCCACATCAAAGCTGCGCGACAGCAGCAGATCCATCACCCCGATATCCTCGCCGGTCAGCCGTTCGGTCTTGGCGGCGATGCCATGCGTCGCCAGCGAGTCGGCGATGTCCACCGCCGGCACGTCGTCGGGATGCGGCACGGCACCGGGTCCGGTGTTGCGGATCGCCAGGATAGTGACCTCGGCAGCCATTTCCAGGAACGGCATGGCGTCGTGGAGGGCGCGGCTGGCCTCGCGGCTGGCATTCCAGGCGACGGAGACACGGGCGCCGATCGATTCGAAGCCGCCGGAATGCGGCAGCACCAGCACTGGCCGCCCGCTGTTCAGCACCACTTGCTCGATCAGTTCCTCGGGCACGCGAGAGCTGTCGGCGTCGTATTGGCCAAGGATCACCAGATCGGCATAGCGGGCGCAAAATACCGTCTCGGCGATGACGTGACCGTGTTCGCCATGCGACAGCTTCCACCATCGCCCCAGGATCCCCGATCCCGCCAACGCCGCATGAAAGGCGGTCTCGGCCCGTTCGGCGGCGGCGTGCAGATGGTCGCTGGCACGCCGAGCGACAGCGCTGGGGCCATGGCTTTCGCTGTGGGCGAACAGGCCGGTCAAGCGGCTGGCGCCCAGAGTCCGGGCCACCGCGATGGCGGCCTCCAGACGGGCGGCGCTACGCGGGCCGCCGTCCAACTGCACCAGAATATCCTTCATCCCTGCCCCCTTTACCTCACCATTCGGCGGACGAAATCGGCCATGGCGGTCAGCACCGTGTCGGCGTGATCGCGGTGCGGGACGTGGCCACAGTATTCGACCACCACGCTTTCCGCCGCTCCGCCGGTCTGGCGCAGAATCGCCTCGACCTGACGCAGCGAGGCATATTCGTCGTCACGCCCCTGCACCACCAGCACCGGCACCGTGATCGCCGGCAACATCGCCTCGACATTCCAGTCGCGGAACTCCGGGCGCAGCCAGGTCTCGGCCCAGCCGTCGAAGGCGATATCGACATTGTCGCCGTGATGGCGGGCCAGTTTGTCGCGCAAGCCCAGCGGGTATTGGTCACGCGTGGCGG
The DNA here is from genome assembly GCA_035297005.1 of Patescibacteria group bacterium. GTDB lineage: Bacteria > Pseudomonadota > Alphaproteobacteria > Rhodospirillales > Magnetospirillaceae > DATGZW01. The sequence continues at coordinate 2,120 of DATGZW010000355.1, read as the reverse complement.
CGATGCCGGTCACCGTCTCGTCCTCCACGAAAACGTGGGGAGCCTCGGCGATAACGGCAAGGAGTCCCTTGGCTGGGGCCAAAGCGGCATGAAGCAAAGCAATCGTCGCCCCGTCGGAATGGCCGATCGGCAGATAGTTACCGATGCCCAGCCCATCGAGAACCTGCGGCAGCACCACGGCAGCCTCGTCGGTATGATAGGTCAGCGGGCGCGGCAGCGGGCAAGGGTCCGAACCGCCATAGCCGAAGCGGCTGTAGATCAGCGCCGAACACCCGGTAGCCTGAGCCAGACGCTGGGGGAAATCACGCCACAGCCGGGCGCTGCCCAGGCCTTCATGCAGAAACACCAGCGTCGGCGCGGTTCCAGCCGGCGGACCGTGCCACAGATATTCGATGCGTCCGCCCGCCAGTTGGAGATGCTTCAAACTCATGGCGCCACTCCACCCGTTGATCGTGCCGGCCGCCATGATGGGCAAGCGGGCTGAGGCGGTCAATCAAGCGCAGGCGGTTGCTTCAGCGATAGCGTCGCCGCGTCAAAGGCGCTACACCCTGGCGGCCGACCCTCCTCGCCTTTCCGACTGGATGCGACCATGCCCGAGACGTTTGTCAGTTCCATCGACGAAATCAAAGAAAACATCCAGACGTTCACGGCGTATCGGCTGTCCACCGACCATGTCGAGAAGGAATTTTATATCAAGCGGGCCATCAACGGCATCCGCTTCGTCATGTTTTATAGCAGCGGCGTCGCGTCCTTCGCGCCCGCGCGGTTCCTTGGCTATGCCAAGAACGACACCCGCAAGCATGACGAGGCCGCCGCCCGGACCGGCATGGACACCAACAAAGCGATCACCCGGCTGCTCGGCGAGCCGGCCCTGGACGGCTATTGCGAGAAGCTGTACCAGAGCTTTTGCAAAAGCATCGGTCTGGCCCCCAAGAAGACCGGCGCCATCGGCAGCGAGCGCCGCTATTGGAGCCTGTTGGCCGACAGCGACCTGTTGCTTGACGACATCGCCCGGGTCAACCTGTCCGATGAAACCCCCGAGACGCTCAAGCGCGGTCTGGTCGATGCACGCATGGGTACCGGCGACTTCCGCCGCGCCGTCGCCGCCCTGTGGGGCGCTTGCGCCGTGACCGGATGCAGCAACCATGTGGTTCTGCGGGTGTCCGCGATCAAACCCTGGCGCCATGCCATCGATGCCGAGCGGCTGGATCCGCATAATGCCTTGTTGCTGATTCCCAATCTGGCGGTGGCGTTTGAAACCGGGTTGATCTCCTTCGATCCCGACGGCGCGATGCTGCTGTCGGCGCGGTTGACCGCCGAGGATCGTGCCGCCTTGGGAATCACCGACACCCTGCGGCTAACGCTGACCGCGCAGCAGGCGCACTACATGGGGCACCACCGCGCCCGCGTGTTCCGCGCCTGACGCGGGATACTCACGGATATTGCACATCAAGCCTCGGGTAGAATAGGATAGCACACTATAAGGCGCTCAAAAATAGACGCCATCTAATAAGTGTCTACTACTTTAGTTGACACAACCAGGGAGGAGTCTGTTATGGCGCCGTTCAGTGCGTTGACGTGGCCGCGCATCACCGCGCGCCTTTGGCTGCTGGTGGGATTGCCGCTTTTAGGGCTGGCCGCCGTCTTCATTACCGACGCACTACAGTCCAAGGCCGAGATGATGACGGCGCGCGAAGTGACGCTGCGCCATGTCGTCGAAACTGCCTATGGCGTGCTGGAGCATTTCGCCGACGAAGCCAAACAGGGCCATCTGTCCGAGGACGACGCCAAGGCCATGGCCATGGCCACGGTTCGCCAGATGCGCTACGAGAAAGTCGAATATGTCTGGATCAACGATTCAGGCAAGCCGTTCCCCAAGATGCTGATGCATCCGATCTCGCCGGCTTTGGACGGGAAGATATTGGATGACGCCAAGTTCAATAAGGCGACCAGCCTGCGTCTTGGCGATTCGAGCAACAGCGAACCAGTGAGCGGCGGCAACCTGTTCGCCACCTTCGTCAGCGTGGCCGACCGGGCCGGGCAAGGCTATGTCGGCTACGACTGGCCCAAGCCCAAGGCCGGCGGCGGTACCTCGGCGGAAACCTATCCCAAGGTGTCCT
>DATGZW010000354.1:0-2382 GCA_035297005.1 Patescibacteria group bacterium | reverse complement strand
GGGCGTGCTGACTTCGGTCCATAGCTTCGCTACCGATCCGGCGCGCGGCGTGTTCGTATTGGGGCTGTTGTTCGTCTGCACCGGCGGATCCTTGGTGCTGTTCGCCATCCGCGCCCCCAGCCTGAAGTCGGGCGGGTTGTTCGCCCCGATCTCGCGCGAGGGCAGCCTGTTGCTGAACAACGTGCTGATGAGCACGGCGGCGGGGACGGTGTTGCTGGGCACGCTCTATCCGCTGATCGCCGATGCGCTGAATTTGGGCAAGGTGTCGGTCGGTCCGCCGTTCTTCAACGCGGTGTTCCTGCCGTTGATGGTGCCGGTAGTGGTGACCATGGCGGTGGGGCCGTTGCTGTCGTGGAAGCGCAGCGACCTTGGCTCGGCGCTGGCGCGGCTCAAGCTGGCGTTCGTCGCGGCGGTGGTGGTTGCCATCGGCGGCTGGCTGATTGCCGGCGGTTCGGCTAAGCCGCTGCTGGCAGCAGGAGGCTTCGGTCTGGCGGCGTGGCTGTTCGTCGGCAGCTTGCTTGAATGGGGCGAGCGGGTGCGGCTGTTCCGCGCACCGCTGGGCGAGACTCTGCGCCGCGCCGTGCATCTGCCGCGCTCGGCCTATGGGATGACGCTGGCGCATGCCGGCTTGGCGGTGGTGATTGCCGGCCTGACCGGCTCGGCCACCTGGACCACCGAAAAGATCCAGGTCATGCGCCCCGGCGACACCATGAATGTGGCTGGCTATGAGCTGACTTTGCAAGGCACCGAAGAGGTCAAGGGGCCGAACTATACCGCTCTGCGCGCCACCTTCCACACCACCAAGAACGGCGTCTTCGTCGCCGACCTGAAGCCGGAGAAGCGGCAATACACCATGCCGCCGCGCCCGACCACCGATGCCGCCATTCATACCAATATGATCGGCGACCTGTACGCGGTGATCGGCGAGCCCGACGGCAAGGGCGGCTTCGTCACCCGGCTGTATTACAATACGCTGGTGCCGTGGATCTTCCTCGGCGCGGTGATCATGGTGTTCGGCGGGCTGGTGTCGCTGACCGACCGCCGTCACCGGGTCGGAGCCCCCCTGCGCAAGCCGCAAACCCTGGCGGCGCCCGCCGCGGCCAAAGCCTGAGCGAAGGACCATTCGATGCGCCGCGTTCTCTATCTGCTGCCGGTTGTGGTGTTTCTGGTGCTGGGCGGGTTTTTCTGGCGGGGCCTGCAAATGGACCCGCAATTGATCCCCTCGCCGATGATCGACAAGCCGGCTCCGGCCTTCGCCCTGCCGCCGCTGAAGACCGACAAGCCGGGTCTGGCGAGCGCCGATCTGCAAGGCAAGGTGACGCTGGTCAGCTTCTTCGCCTCGTGGTGCATCCCCTGCCGGGCCGAGCATCCGTTGCTGATGGATCTGGCGGCCTCGGGCAAAGTCATCGTCGTCGGCGTCAACTACAAGGACAAGCCGGAAGACGGGCTGGCTTGGTTGGGCAAGCTGGGTGATCCTTACACGGCCATCGGCGCTGACCGCGACGGCCGGGTCGGCATCGATTTCGGCGTCTATGGCGTGCCGGAAAGCTATCTGATCGACAAACAGGGCCGTATCCGCTTCAAGCAGACCGGCCCCTTCACCCCGGAGATTATCAGCGGAAAGCTGTTGCCTCTGGTGGCGGAGTTGTCCAAATGAAGCGCCTTCTCGCTGCCTTGCTGCTGTTGATGGCGACCGCTCTGCCGGCCCTGGCGATCCAACCCGACGAAATGTTGCCGGACGCGCAAATGGAAGCGCGGGCGCGGGTCATCGGCAAGGATCTGCGTTGCCTGGTCTGCCAAAACCAATCCATCGACGACTCCGATGCCGATCTGGCGCATGACCTGCGCACGTTGGTCCGTCAACGGCTGCTGGCCGGCGACAGCGATGCCCAGGCCAAGCAATATATCGTTGACCGCTACGGCGATTACGTCCTGCTCAATCCGCCATTCCGGGCGGGAACCCTGGTGTTGTGGCTCGGACCGGTGGCGTTGCTGCTGTCGGCGCTGGGAGCCGCCTTCATCTTCTATCGCCGCCGCGCCGGTGCCACGATGACCGCCGACAGCGCCCCGGCTCCGCTCTCCGCCGAGGAAAGCCGCCGCGTCGCCGCCCTGTTCGAGGACGACAAACAATCATGACCTTGTGGATCGTCTTCGCCGCCTTGACCTTGGCGGTTCTGGCTCTGTTGCTGGTGCCGCTGCTGCGCCGCCAGACGGCGGCTCCCGCCCGTATCGATTACGACGTCGCCGTCTATCGCGACCAGTTGACGGAAGTCGAGCGCGACGCCGAGCGCGGCTTGCTCAACCCGGCCCAACTGACCGCCGCCCGTACCGAGATCCAGCGCCGCATGCTGACCGCCGCCGATGCCGATGCGGTTGTCGATG
>DATGZW010000353.1:0-2049 GCA_035297005.1 Patescibacteria group bacterium | reverse complement strand
CGATACGCTCGCGGTGAATCGCCTCGATGGCGGCGATGCGGGCGCGGCAATCATCCGACAGCAGGATGGTCAACGAGGCCAGCCCGGCGGCGCAGCCCAGCGGATTGGCGGTGTAGGAATGGCCGTGCAGAAAGGCCTTCGACAGCCGTTCGCCAAGGAACGCCTGATAGATGCCCTCACGGCAGACGGTCGCTCCCATGGCCAGGAAGCCGCCGGTCAGCCCCTTGGACAGGCAGACGAAATCAGGCAACACACCGGCCACCAGACAGGCGAACGGCGCACCGGTGCGGCCGAAGCCGGTCATCACTTCGTCATAGATCAACAGCGCCCCGGCGGCGCGCACCCGCTCGGCCATGGCGCGCAGGAATTCTGGGCGGGCCATGCGCATGCCGTTGGCGCCCTGCACCAGCGGCTCGATGATGACGGCAGCGACGTCGTCGGTCAGCAGCGCGTCCAGCGCCGTCAGCGCCGCCGCTTCCTTGGCTTCGACATCCTCGTCGCCCATCCAAGTCTGCGGATAGGGGGCGACATCGACGGGAAACATCATGCCTTCCCAGGCGCGGAAGAAGCCCGAACTGCATCCCACCGACATCGCGCCGACGGTGTCGCCATGATAAGCGCCGTCAAAGGCGACCAGCTTGCGGCGGCGGTCGTCGCCGCGATTGGCGAAATATTGCAAGGCCATCTTCAGCGCCACCTCGACCGCCGTCGAGCCGTCGTCGGAATAGAACACCCGATCCAGATCGCCCGGCAGCAGACCGGCCAGACCCGCCGCCAGCCGCGCCGCCGGAGCGTGGGTGAAGTCGGCGAAGATCACCTGTTCGAAACTGGACGCCTGCTCGGCCACCGCGCGGGCGATGGCGGGATGGGCGTGGCCGTGCAGATTGACCCACCACGACGACACCAGATCGAGCATCCGCCGCCCGTCCTGGGTCAGCACATGCGCGCCCGAAGCGCCCACCGCCACCATCGGCGTCGGCGCGGTCTGCTCCTGGGTGAACGGATGCCAGACGTGTTTACGGTCAAGATCGAGGATGTCGTCAGTCACAGAGTCCACTCCAGCGGCGGATGGGCGATCAGCCCGGCGATGCCGTCGAGCGGCGGCAATTCGGCGATCACCGGGATCTTGCCGAACTGTTCGATGGCGCGGGCGTTGGCGGGGTTGGGCGGGCCGTTCAGGATCACTCCGGCCACCGTCAGCCCGCGATGGCGCAAGGCCTCCAGCGTCAGCAAAGTGTGGTTGATGGTGCCCAGCCCGCTACGCGCCACCACCAGCACCGGCAGGCCCAGGCGGAGCATGACGTCGGCCATCACCTCGTCGTCATTGATCGGCACCAGCGCGCCGCCCGCGCCTTCGACGACCAGAGGGTGCTGTGTCGGCGGCAGGCGGAACATCTCGCCGCGCAGGGTGACGCCTTCCAACCGCGCCGCCTCATGCGGCGACAGCGGCGCTTTCAAAGCATAGGTGCTGGGATGAACATGGCTGTCGGGAGCCACCTTGCGGATCACGTCGGCATCCCAACAATCATCGGTGCCCGACTGGATCGGCTTCCAGTAATCGGCCCGCCAACTGCGCACCAGCCATGCCGACACCATGGTCTTGCCGACATCGGTGTCGGTGCCGGTGACGAAGACGCCGCTCATGGGGCGATCACTTCGGCATAGAGGACATGATAGGTGGCGGTAAAGCCGTGATCGAGCGAGGCCAGCAACCGGCGGAACGCCCCCGGCGACAAAGGCCGATGACCGGGAGCCGGCTCGCCCGCGCCCAGCGCCTTGAGGCTGCGGACGAAGTCGTGGCCATCGGCATAGGGCTGACGCACCAAATCCTCCTCCAGCGCATGGCCGAAGCCGGGCGGCCAGGGCAACTCGTCGGGACCGGGATATTCGGGGGTGCCGCAAGGCAGCCGCAAGGCGGCATGCGCGTCGCGCCATTCGCTGAAGGTCTTTTTGCCCAAGGTGGCGAACATCAACCGCCCGCCCGGAGCCAGCAACCCCGCCAGGCGGGCCAAGCCGCCCTTAAGATCGACAAACCACTGAAAGGCCAGA
>DATGZW010000352.1:0-2641 GCA_035297005.1 Patescibacteria group bacterium | reverse complement strand
CGAGTTCGAAGAGAAGGAAAAGGATCCGATCCGCCATTGGTTCTTCGAACCGTTCGTGCCCGACCGGGTCAGCCTGGGCGGTGGTGATGGCCAACAGGCCGACGGCGACATCGCCTGGGAAGACCTGCCCACCGATGCCCTGGCCACCAACGCCCGCTATTGGGAAATGAGCCCCGGCGCCGAATGGCACGGCTTCAAGCATGTCAGCCGCCATGCCTACGCCATGACCGACCCCAACAAGCTGACCCTGCTGACGCCCGGCTTCGACCGCCGCAGCGGCGCTTATGCCGATTACGGCATTCCCGCCCCAGTGGTAGCCCAGTACCTGCGCGAAAACCGCGTCGTTCCCGAAAAGAACGATTTGAACTCGCTGCTGTTCCTGCTGACGCCCGGCGTCGAATCGAGCAAAGCGGGTACCTTGCTGAGCACCTTGGTCGCCTTCAAGCGCCGCCACGACGACAATGCACTGCTCGACGACGCCATCCCGGAATTCGTCGCCCGCCGCCCGCATCGCTATCGTGGGTTGCGAATTCAGGATCTCTGCGCCGAGATGCACGCCTTCTTCCGCGAGACCAATGTCAGCGCCTTGCAGAACGCGCAGTTCGCGCCACAGCACCGCCCCAACATGGTGATGCGTCCCAATGACGCCGTGCGCAAACTGACCCGCAATCAGGTGGATTATCTGCCTCTCAGCCAAGTCGCGGGCCGCATCGCCACCACCTTGTGGGTGGTCTATCCGCCCGGCATCGCCACCATCGTCCCCGGCGAGCGCCTGTGCGAACGGGCCAAGCCGATGCTTGACTATCTGCTGATGTTCGAAAAAAGCGCCAACCTGTTCCCCGGCTTCGAGGCCGAGGTGCAAGGCCTCTACCGCGAGTTCGAACCCGATGGATCGATGCGCTTTTACACCTATGTCGCCAAGGAATAGGGCCAAAAACCAAGCATGTTGACCGTCCCCCAGAATATCGTCATTCGCCCGTCCACCGACGACGACGTCCCTGCCATGCTGGAGATCTATCGCCACCAAATCAGCAAGGGCGTGGGCGATCTGGGGGCCTACGAAGCCGAGCCGCTACGCTCGGAGGATCTGAAGCAACGGCGCAAAAGCATGCGCAAACGTCGGCTGCCGCATCTGGTGGCCGACGTGGCGGGCGTCATTGCCGGCTATGCCTATGCGGTGCCGTTCCGCAAGCGGCCCGCCTATCGCTACACGCTGAAACATTCGATCTATGTGCATGACGATTTTCAGCGCGCCGGCATCGGCCGCTTGCTGCTGCCGGCCTTGATCGAGGCCTGCACCCAGGCCGGCTATCTACAAATGATCGGCTATATCGACAGCACCAACGAAGCTTCGCTACGCCTGCACGAAGCCTGCGGCTTCCAGCGGGTCGGCTATTTAAAATCGGTGGGTTTCAAATATGGCCAGTGGGGCGACAGCGTCATGGTCCAATGCCCGCTGGGGCAAGGCGACGCCGCCCTGCCCGGTCCATGGCAGGCGGCAGAGGCTCCCGCACTGGCGTAGGATGCCGGGACCGTCATGGGGCCGAGCGGACGACGTGGGAAAAATATCCTATACAGATAGGGTAATCCCCCCCTCCCGCAGCGCCCCGCCAATCGCCGCGAACAGAGCCGATGGGGTGACCGGTTTGCTGACATAGCCAGTCATGCCGGCCTCCAGACAGTGCTGTTGGTCCTCGATGAAGGCGTTGGCGGTGACGCCCAGGATGGGGGTAACGCCGTTCGGGGCGGGCAGTGCGCGGATGGCTTGGGTTGCGGCCAAGCCATCCATGATCGGCATCTGCATGTCCATCAAGATAACGTCGAAGCGGTGCGCAGTGGCGGCCTCGACGGCGTCACGACCATTACCAACCATGGTCACGCGATGGCCGGCGCGCTTTAGGATAGCGTCCAGCAGCTTGGCGTTGACGGGGTTGTCCTCTGCCAACAACAGGTCGAGCGACGGCAGCGGCGGTGCTGGCGAGGCAACGACGGACGCGCGAGGGGTGGTGGCGGGCAGTGGCAGCCGCACCAGAAAGGTGCTGCCGTGACCCAGGTGGCTCTCGACGGAGATGTGCCCTCCCATCAATTCGACCAGACGGCGGCTGATCGCCAAGCCCAGGCCGGTGCCGCCGTAGCGGCGGGCGATGGAGTTGTCGGCCTGACAGAAATCCTCGAACAGACGGCTTTTGGCGCGGTCGTCGATGCCGATACCGGTGTCGCTGACGGCAAACAGCAACTCGCCCTCGGCGGCCACGGACAGCCGTAGCGTTACCTCGCCGGCTTCGGTGAATTTGACGGCATTGCTGCCCAGATTGAGCAACACTTGGCGCAGCCGCGAGGCGTCGCCCAAGATGGTTTCCGGCACGTCCTCGGCAACATCGAGCGAAAAGCCGATCTGCCGTTCCCCGGCGCGCGGGCGCAGAATCAGAGCGATGTCGCCCAACACCCTGCGCAGGGCAAAGGGCGCAACCTCAACCTCGACCCGCCCGGCATCCAGCTTGGACAGATCCAAAATATCATCAACGATGGCCAACAACGCATCGGCCGAGGCGCGGATGGTTTGCACAAAGTCAGCTTGCTCCGGGGTCAGCGAGCTGTCGATCAACAGATCGGCGGTGCCCACCACGCCCCCCAGCGGCGT
>DATGZW010000351.1:0-3826 GCA_035297005.1 Patescibacteria group bacterium | reverse complement strand
GATCTCCTGAACGATGAGAATCTTCTCGGCGATGGTCTGCATGGCATCGACGGCGCGGGTCACCGCTTCGCCGCTGATCTGGGCGTCTTTGGCCGATTGATGGGCGATCTTTTCAGTCTGGGCGGCGTTGTCGGCGTTCTGGCGGATGTTGGCGGCCATTTGCTCGACCGAGGCCGAGGCCTCTTCGGTCGATGCCGCCTGTTCGGTGGCGCCCTGGCTCATCTGCTGGGCGGTGCTGGACAACTCCTGGCTGCCCGACGACACGTTCATCGAGGCCGACAGCACCTCGCCGACCACGGCGCGCAGCTTTTCCACCATCTGGTTGACATGCTGCAACAGGTCGTTGATTTCGTCGTCTCCGGTGATGACGGCCACCTGGGTCAGGTCGCCTCCGACCACGGCGCGCGCCAATTCGGCGGCGCGGTTCAGGCCACGGCTGATGGATAGCGAAATCCATAGGGCGGCGCCGATGGCGATCAAGACCGAAGCCAGCACCACCGACAGCAGGACCGTGCGGCCACGCTCATACAAGGCGATGGCGTCGGTCTTGTCGGTCTCCATGATCTGCTCGTTGAGGCCGACGATTTCCTGTAGCGCCTTGTCCGCCGCCGCACGCGAATCGCGGGCGTCATGGGCTGACATGTCGGCGGCTTTGGCATCGCTGTTCTCGCGGTAGAGCTTGCGGACAGCCTCGTCGATCTTCGTCCAGGCGGCCAAGCGTTGGGCCGCTTGATCGACGCGTCCGCGGTCGTCGTCGGCGGCAAACCGCAGCAGAGCCTCCTGCTGGGTATGAAGTTCGGCTAAAAGGTCGGTTTCCTCGTGGTCGGCCTTGAGGATGGATTCGTTATTCGTCGAGAGAATGCCGTCATGCTGAGCACGCTCGGCGGCGTTCAACAAGGTCAGCACGCGGCCAGCCAGGACCGCCACGCGCAGCTTGTCCGGACTGGCTTCGGTGCGCTTGGCGATGGGGTCCAGCGCCTCGGTAACCGCTTCGCGCGTCTCCGCTCCCTCGTGAAAGGCCATGTCGCGGGCACGAATGGTGCTGTTCTGGAAGGCAAGCTCACGGATGCGGGCGTCAAAGGTCGAGTATTTTTCGAAATTCGCTGAAAAAATGTCGATCCGGCGTTTTCCCTCTTCGCTGGCCAGCTTTCGGTACTGTTCCACTTTCTGCCGCGCTTCATCAAAGCTTTTGGCCGAGTTGGCGGCATATCGTTCTTTTTCCGCCGATGACTCTTCAAGAATGATGTTCTTCTGATTGCGCCCGATGACCGCCAGCAGCTTTTGCATCTCCAGCGCCAAGGTCAGCCTCTGGGCGCTGACATCGACGATGGAGCCCAAGCGCTCGTTGATGGCGCTGGAATTACTGATGCCGGTGGCGGCTCCCAGCATCATCAGTACGGTAATAACGCCGAATGTCGCGGCCAGCTTGGTTTTGACGGTGATACGCATGTCAGTGTCTCCACTCGAATGGGCCGCCGGCGCTGGCGCCGAGCCAATGTATTGTGATTCCGCTCATCGCGCCTACTCGGCTGCTTGATGAGGCGGGCCGTCGGTATCGACGACGTTGAGGATGCGGTCGATGTCGAGGACGATCATGAAATCATGGCCGCGCTTGCCGATGCCGCGCACGAAGTCGGGCCGCCAATGCATGCCGATGCGCGGGGTTTCGGTCAGGGCGGCGGGGGTGAGTTGACCGACCTCGTAGACCCGGTCGGCCAGCAGGCCGATGGTGGTGGGTTCGCCCTGGATGTCGATATCGACGACGATGATGCGGGTGTCGATGCTGACCGGCGAGACACCCATGCCGAGCCGGATCCGCAGATCGGCCAGCGGCGCCACCCGGCCGCGCACGTTGATCAGGCCGCGCACGAAGGAATCGGCGTTGGGCACGTCGGTGATCGGCAGCACATCGACGATCTCGCGCACGATGCTGGCCTCGATGGCGACGATCTCGCGGTCCAGGCCGAGGATAAGGATTTCCACCGGACCGCCATCTTTGTCCCACTCGCCCATGGCCGATTCTCCCGTCATGACGCCCGCCGCCGCTCTTCGCGCTGTTGGCCGAACTCGACCAAATGCGCGATGTCGAGGATCAGCGCGACCGTGCCATCGCCCAGGATGGTGGCCCCTGAAAAAGTCGGGACGTTGGCGTGCAGCTTGGACAGCGATTTGATGACCGTTTGGTGTTCGCCGATGACTTGATCGACGACCAAGCCGACGCGTAGATCGCCCGAGGCGACCACCACCACCTTTTGAAAAGGCTCGATTGGTTCGTCGATGAGGAACAACTCGCGCAGGCGCAGGAACGGCAGCAGTTCGTCGCGGATATTCAGGAAGCTACGGTCGGTCGAACGATGGTCGTCTTCGTCGGACAATTCGACGCATTCCTCGATGGCGGGCAGCGGGATGACGTAGCAGCCGCGCCCGACGCGCACCAGCAGGCCGTCGATGATGGCCAGGGTCAGCGGCAGGCGCAGGGTGATTTCGGTGCCTTGGCCGGCGTTGCTGGCGATTTCCACGGTGCCGCGCAGGCTGTCGATGGTGCGCTTGACCACATCCATGCCGACCCCGCGCCCCGATACGCTGGTGACCACGGCGGCGGTCGAAAAGCCCGGATGAAAGATGATTTGGCATAGCTCGGCATCGGACAGCTTGGCTCCGGCTGCCACGATGCCGTTGGCTTCGGCCTTGGCGCGGATGCGGGCCAAGGCCAGCCCGCGCCCGTCGTCGCGGATGCGGATCTGCACCTGCCCGCCGGAATGGGTGGCCGACAGATGCACATGGCCTTCGCGCGGCTTGCCAGCGGCGGCGCGGCCTTCGGGCGATTCCAACCCGTGATCCAGACTGTTGCGGATCAGGTGAACGACGGGATCGTTCAGGCGCTCGATCACCGTCTTGTCGAGTTCGGTTTCCTCGCCGTCGGTGGTCAGCACGATGTCCTTGCCCAGGTCGCGCGACAGGTCGTGCACCAAGCGGCGGAAGCGGCTGAACAGCGAGGCGATGGGCACCATGCGGATGCCCATGGTGTTGCCGCGCAATTCGTTGATCAGGCGTTCCATCTCTTCGGCGATGGACTTCAGATGCAGATCTTCGCCGCTCAGGGCGTGCTGCTTGAGGCGGGCTTGGGCGATGACCAGCTCGCCGACGCGGTCCATCAGGTCATCCAGCCGCTCGGCGGGGACACGCACGCTGCTGGCGGCGGCGTTGGCGGCCTTGGCTTTTTCCTCGGCGGCGGTGCGCAGATGGCGCTGCTCGGCCAGGGCGGCGGCGATCACGTCTTCCGAGGCCGCGCCATCTTTGACCAGCAGCGAGCCCAGGCGCGTCTGCTGTGCTAGCGCCGCCTCGACCGCCGCCGGAGCGATGACGCCGCGTTCGACCAGGATTTCGCCCAGGCGTTTATGCTCCGGCTCGATCGCCTCGATCTTCAATTCGGCATTGTCGAGGACGAAGATGAACACGTCCTCGATGGCCGAGCGCGGCTGGGTGGTGGTCAGGATCGCTTCCCAGTGGATGTAGCAGCGCCCCGGCTCGAACATCTCGAACAGCGGCACCGTTTCGGTCAGCGCCGACACCGTGCAGTCGCCCAGGCCGCGCAACTCATCCAGCAGCAGCAGCGGGTTGCTGCCGCCTTCCAGGACGTTGTCGGCCAGACGGATGCCAATGCGGTAGGTTACGCTGTCGCCGGTCGCCGTTGCCGGGGGCTGGGCCGCTGCCGGGGGCGGCGCGGCGGCGGGAGAATCGGCGGTGGGGATGGTAATGATGCCGGCCAGCGCGCTCAGGATCGATTGGCCCTCGGCGGGGTCGGCCTGTTCAGGATTTTCGATCA
>DATGZW010000350.1:0-6745 GCA_035297005.1 Patescibacteria group bacterium | reverse complement strand
CACCGCCGTAATCCTGGCCGCCGAAGCCGGGCAGGGGCGCATCACCGGGCTGATTCACTGCTTCAGCTCGGGGCGCGAACTGGCCGAAAAGACTCTCGATCTGGGCTTTTATATCTCGCTGTCGGGGATCATCACCTTCAGCAAGTCGAACGATCTGCGCCACATCGTGCGCGATCTGCCGCTGGAGCGCTTGCTGGTCGAAACCGACGCCCCCTATCTGGCGCCGGTGCCCAAACGCGGCAAGGCCAATGAACCGGCCTTCGTCGTGCACACGGCGGCTAAACTGGCCGAGTTGAAGCATGTCTCGATGGATGAATTGGCCAAGGTCACCACCGCCAACTTCTACGATCTGTTCGCCAAGGTGCCGCGATGAAGATCACCGTCCTCGGCTGCGGCGCCGCGGGCGGAGTGCCGATGATCAGCGCCGGCTGGGGACGCTGCGATCCCGCCAACCCAAAGAACCGCCGCCGCCGGCCGTCGATCCTGGTGGAGGAGGGGGGAGCCACCCTTCTGGTCGATAGCGGCCCCGATCTGCGGGAGCAGTTGCTGGATGCCGGCATCCGCCATCTCGACGCGGTGCTGTACACCCACGGGCATGCCGATCATGTGCATGGCATCGACGACCTGCGCGAAGTTAATCGCGCCATGCAGGCGCCAATCGACGTCTACGGCACAGCCGAGACGTTGGCAGACATCCGCGCGCGGTTCGGTTATGTGTTCGAGCCGCTGGACATCGACACCATGCCGATCTTCAAGCCCTGGCTGATCCCGCACGAGGTCTCAGGGCCGTTCCAGACGGGCGGCGTCGCGGTGACGCCGTTCGACCAGGACCATGGCTATTGCCGCAGCACCGGTTTTCGCATTGGCGCGATGGCCTATTCGACCGATGTGTTCGATCTTCCCGAAGACTCCTTCGCTGCCCTGGCGGATCTCGATCTGTGGATCGTCGGCTGCCTGCTGGATGAACCGCACCCCACCCACGCCCATGTCGACAAGGTGCTGGCCTGGGTTGAACGCATCAAGCCGAAGCGCACGCTGATCACCCATATGAGTCCGCGCCTGGACTACGCCAGCCTGGCTGCCCGCCTGCCCAAGGGCGTTGAGCCGGCTTTCGATGGCCAGGTCATCACGCTGTAACGAACATCCTTTCGATTGACCCGTTGCACGTTCAGGTCGCAGGCGTTATCACTTCCGATATGCCAGTCTTTGGCCAATGGGGGGGGAGCCATGCGCATCAATGGTCTTTTGGGTGGTGGTATCGTGGCGCTGCTCCTAACGTCCTCGGTGGCGTCGGCTGCGGGGGTATGTTACCTCGATATGGTGTCGGGGCATCCGACCGAGAACTGCGATGCCGATGTGCCGGCAGAACAACGCTCGGCGATCTTCTCGGCGGTTCAAACCTGCAGCCGGCAAGGTCTTGGAGTGATGACTGGAAGCCCGGTCTATTCCGCCTCGGACGTCAACTGCGTCTCGAAGACCACGGCGAGTTCCGATCCTTCGGGCTCGGGCTCGGGCGGCAGTTCGACCGGGGCCAGCGGTGGCACACCAGCCGGGTTCGGCAACAGTGGCTCGATGGGCACCCCGGCGGCCACAGCAGCGGCAACGGGCGGCGCCAACGCCAACAACCATCGGCGTTCATGGGCCGAAATGCATCCGGTTACGGCGGCGGCGAGGACACCCGCGACCGCATCGCAGCGGCTTCCTCGGGCGGGCGCGGCCACTCGGGCGGCAAAGGCGGAGAGACCGACGATTTCCCAGTATAAGGCGGCTAAGGCGGCTCCGACGACGACACCGGTTAAGGCGGCAGCAACAAAATCCCCAGCGACGACGTCAAGGACACGCCCACAGCATCCGCCCTTTGGCCAACATCGGGCACCGAGGACGGGCAAGCCGATCAAAAAAACCGGCGTGACCTAAGGACGCAGGAAGAAGGGGGGCCTTTCGGCCCCTTTTTTATTGATGCTCGGGCCAGATGCTTGCCGCGCGTCGAACCGCCAACGCCGGATATGTTGGCTCAGAGACGATGATCCAACTGGTCAACGGCGACGGTAGCTCGGGATGGCGAAGTATGCCCTAAATATGGGGTGTGGTACGAATAAGGCGCAACAGGAACGAAACCGGTCAGCCTCTCCATAATAAACATTATGCGACATTCTGTGGGTTGAGAATAACCTTATCAATAGCTTGACGCTAACCGCCCCTTCCCTATTTCCGGCAAATTTTCACCGCCGAAATGCAGCCTGCCCCACAAGGGATGCCGTGCGTGCATTGACGCAGAGGGCTGAGATCGGAGATGTCGGTCTGCGTTTTCACCGCACCGCCGACATAGGGTTCGGAATGGCCGGAGCGTATTTTCCAGTTATCGGCGTAAATACGGGCTAGGTCGGGATCTCGTAGCACGATCAGGTTTTCGGCATTTTTATCCTGAGCCGATTTGGTAAAATTGAAGCTGCCGGTGATGACCGACTCTTCATCGATCACCATCACCTTGTTGTGGGCAATGCCATGGATCGTGTCGATCTGGACCGGAGCTCCGCTATTGGCCAGATAGTCGGCGCCGCTGTTTTTTTCGCTGCGTTGCGACTTGTCGAGGATGGCTCGAACATCAACTCCACGCGCATGCGCCTCGACCAAGGCCTTGACGATGGGAACGCTGCTGAAGCCATAGGCTTGGACCAGCACCTGACGTTTTGCACCCCCAATGGTGGCAACTACGACATCCGTGCAGTCTCCACCAGGGGTGAAACAGACTTGTTCAAGTTCCACGGGATGGTCCGCCGCCGCCGGGAATGCGGTGGTTACGATCAGAAAAGCGGCGATAAGACAGTAACGCATCACAGGTTCTGTGGCTCCGTGTGGCCCGGCAGCAAAGTGTGGCAGAACGTCATCCGGTACAAGACCAACACGGCATGCAGCTTGCCAAGCTCGTTCATGTCGGCGATCATCCGCAGCCGTCCTAAGCCCGAGGCTGCATCGCCCATGTCCGGTTCCATCGACCGACTGCTTGCCATCATGGCCCGCCTGCGCGATCCGCGCGGCGGTTGTCCGTGGGATATCGAACAGACCTTTTCGACCATCGCCCCGCATACCATCGAGGAAGCCTATGAGGTGGTCGAGGCCATCGAAACCGGCGACCGTTCGGCCCTGAAGGACGAACTGGGCGACTTGCTGTTCCAGGTGGTGTTCTACGCCCAGATGGCGCGCGAGGACGGCAGCTTCGATTTCGACGCTATCGTCGCCGCCATCTGCGACAAGATGGAGCGCCGGCATCCGCATGTGTTCGGCGACGCCGTCATCGCCACCGCCGCCGCGCAGACGGTCGCCTGGGAAGCCACCAAGGCCGCCGAGCGCGCCGCCAAGGCGGATGGTGGGCATCCTGCCAGCGCGCTTGACGGGATATCGACCGCCCTGCCCGCCGCCACCCGTGCGCTGAAATTGCAGGACCGCGCCGGCCGTGTCGGCTTCGACTGGCCGGAACCGGCCCAGGTGCTGGACAAGATCGCCGAAGAGATCGAAGAGGTTCGCGCCGAGTTGGTCGAGGGTGTTCCCAAGGAACGCTTGGAAGATGAGGTCGGCGATTTGCTCTTCGCTTGCGTCAACCTGGCCCGCAAGCTCAAGATCGATCCTGAAGCGGCCTTGCGCGGCGGCAACCGCAAGTTCGAGCGCCGCTTCCGCTTCATCGAAGCGGCGCTGGCCTTGCAGGGGCGCGGCCCTGCGGATGCCAGTCTGGAGGAAATGGAAACTCTGTGGTGCGCCGCCAAAGCCAAGGAACGAGGGGAATGACCATACGCGCTGGCAAAGTCATAGGTCTGGGCGCCGCTTTGATGGTGCTGGCGCTGGCCGCCTGCTATCTGCCCAACAAGTTCATGTCGGAAATCCGCCTGGGCCGCACCGGCGATTTTGCCCTCAGCTTCAAGGGTGAATTGGTGTGGGCGCCGCTTTACCGCGAAATTCGCCAAGGCCATCTGTCGGCGGCGGAGCTTGCCGATAAGCTGGCGGCGATCAAGGCGGACCTGATTCGAGACACCAACTTCTCCAAGGTCGATTCGCTGGGTGATGGGCGTTTCCAGGTCGAATATGAACGCGAAGGCCATCTAGGCGACAGCGAGCAAGTCACCTTCGTACGCCGCAACGCCATCATCCTGATGATCCGGGGCACGCCGAATGGACTTATCACTGTCAATGGCAACACCCTGAAGCCCAGCGATTCGCAGGCCGCCACCGGGATGGGGCTGGATATCGAAGGCGAATTCCGCATCGTCACCGATGGTCTGGTCAAAGAGAACAACGCCACCACGGTCAAGCCGTTCGGCCCGTACCGGGTTTATATCTGGAAAATTCAGAACGCCTTCTCGCCCTCGCCGCATTTCGTCATGCAGCGCGAAGGGGTGTGGCCCAGCAAGAGTCAGGAGCCTAAATGACCGATTTGTCCTCCCTCACGGTGTTCATCACCGGGGCCACCTCCGGCTTCGGCACGGCCATCGCGCGGCGCTTCGCCACGGATGGCGCGCGGTTGATCTTAAGTGGTCGTCGTGGCAAGCGGCTGGAGGCGCTAAAGGCCGAACTCTCTGCCGTGCCGGTGCATACGGTGGTCCTTGATGTGCGCGACCGCGACGCAGTGGCCCAGGCCTTCGCCGCCCTGCCGGCAGCGTTCGCCGCCATCGACGTGCTGGTCAACAACGCTGGTCTGGCGCTGGGGCTGGAACCGGCGCAGCGGGCCGAGTTGGACGACTGGGACACCATGGTCGATACCAACATCAAGGGCGTGATGTACTGCACCCGCGCCGCCCTGCCCGGCATGGTCGAACGCAAGCGCGGGCATGTGATCACCATTGGCTCGGTGGCGGGATATTACCCCTATCAGGGCGGCAACGCCTATGGCGCGACCAAGGCGTTCGTCGATCAGTTCGCCATGAACCTGCGCGCCGATGTCGCCGGGACTGGGGTTCGCGTCACCAATGTGGCGCCGGGTTTGTCCGAGAGCGAGTTCTCGCTGGTCCGCTTCAAGGGTGATGCCGACCGCGCCGCCGCTTTCTATGAACGCACCCAGCCGCTGACGCCCGAGGATGTGGCGGAATGCGTCCACTGGACCGCCGCCCTGCCCGCCCATGTCAACATCAACCGCATCGAGGTCATGCCGACGGTGCAGGCCTTCTCGCCGCTGTCGGTGTGGCGCGAGCCGAAGGAAGCATAACCGGCTAGGCCAGCAGCCCCGCCAGACTATCCCAGGTCTGGCGGCCAGGGGCCAGCAGGATGCTGGCGTCGGTGAGCAGCGGCTGATAGGGCGTACCGTCCATCATGGCGCTGTAGCCGCCAGCTTCGGCATGCATCAACACTCCAGCAGCGTGATCCCACGGGCGCAGGCGGCGGAAATAGGCGAAATGCAGCCGCCCCTCGATCAAGGCAAGGTAGTCATGCGCGGCGCTGCCGTGGCGGATCAGCTTGGCCACCGCCTTGGAGAGAGTCTCGACCTTGCGCCCGCCGACCGTGCCGATCAGGGTCTGCACCGGAGCGTCAGCCGGCACCGTCAACCGCCGCTCGCCGATCCACACGCCTTCGCCAAGGGCGGCGATGGCGGTGCTGTCATTGAGCGGATCATGGATCCAGCCCTGCACCGTGCGGCCTTCGAGCACCAAGGCAACGATGACGGCAAAGTGCTTGCGGCCATGGGCAAAATTCGAGGTTCCATCGACGGGATCGATGATCCACACCGGGGCTGCGCCAGTCAAGCGGTCGAGCACCGAGGCATTAGCCGACACCGCTTCCTCGCCGACCACCTGCGAGCCGGGCAGTAACTCGGCGAAGCGACGGGTCAGCGCCCGTTCGGCTTCAGTGTCGGCGATGGTGACAAGATCGCCGGGGCCTTTTTCGCGGATATCGCTGGCGGACAAGTGCTGGAAGCGCGGCAGGATGATCTCCTGCGCGGTCTCACGAATGATTTCGGCAACGCGAAGCGGATCGACCAGAGTCATGGGCTAATCCCGACGGCTGAAACGGGCAACGTCGGCGGTATCGAGGCGCACCTGCATATGCGCCTGAAGCTCGTCGTCGTCGCGGCGCAGAACCTCACCATGGCTGTATAGCCAAGCGATGGAGGCGCCATCGGACAGCGGTACGTCGAGATCGAGAATTTGCCGTTCAGCGGCGAGTTGACAATCCAGCAGGGCCAGCAAATCCGCCTGCCCTTCCCCGCTGACGGCGGAGACCGGCACCAGCTTGGCGTCGCGCTGGGCCTGATTGACGACTTCGTGGCGGTCGGATTCGGCCAGCAGGTCGATCTTGTTGAGCGCCTCGACCAAGCCGCGGTCGATGACGTCGCCAATGCCGAGTTCGCGCAGCACCGATTCGACATCGGCGCGCTGAGCGACGGTGTCGGGATGGGCGACGTCGCGCACATGGACGATGACGTCGGCCTCCAGCACCTCTTCCAGCGTGGCGCGGAAGGCGGCGACCAATTCATGCGGCAGGTCAGAGACGAAGCCGACAGTGTCGGACAGGATGATGGTGCGCCCCGACGGCAGCGCCAGAGCCCGCATGGTCGGATCCAGGGTGGCGAACAACTGGTCCTTGGCCAGCACCTCGGCCCGCGTCAACGCGTTGAACAGTGTCGATTTGCCGGCATTGGTATAGCCGACCAGGGCGACGATGGGGTATGGCACCCGCCGCCGCGCCTTGCGGTGCAAATCGCGGGTACGCTTGACCTCTTCCAGCTCTTTCTTCAGGCGGACGATGCGGTCGCCGATCA
>DATGZW010000349.1:0-2770 GCA_035297005.1 Patescibacteria group bacterium | reverse complement strand
CCAGCCGGCCGATGATCGGCGCGGCGTCGCCGCCGCTCTCGATGGCATAATCGCCGATGCCGCGATCCTGGCCACGTTCGGTGAAGGCGCGGTGCATGGTCTTGATGATGTCGCCGCGCAGGCCGAGGTCGCGCAAAGTCCGTTCGGCCTCCAGCTGGACCGCCCATTGGCTGGGGCCGACGGAAACGGCGAGGCCCATCTTGTTCAGCTTTTGCAGCCGGCCGATCATCAGGCGACGGAGGTCCGGATCGTCGCGTCCACCGGGACGCAGATCGATCCGGCCGGTCTCGTCGGCCATGCCGCGAATCTCGACGTCGAGGCGGGTCCAGCGGTCGGCCTCCACCTCCCGCTCCAGCGCCGACCGAATTTCATGCTCGGGCTTCGGACCCAATTCGATCGACACCAGTTCTTCGGCGCGGGCGCGCAGGCCCCGGCTGATATAGTCGCGAGAGATGACCAGATCGGCGCCGGTGTCGTCAACACCGCGCACCAGCAGATGCACATGCGGATTGTCGGTATTCCAGTGATCGACGGCGACCCAATCAAGCTTGGTCCCGAGGTCGGCTTCCATCTGGCGGGCAAGATCGCGTGTGAAGGCGCGGAGGTCGGTCATGTCGCCAGCCTCCTCGGGGGAGACGATGACGCGGAAATGATGGCGATCATCCTGACAGCGCTCGGCGAAGGCCGCGTCATCGGCGCGGTCGCTCGTCGCGTCGAACATGCGGGCCTTCTCGCCGTCGCGGGTGACGCCTTCGCGTTTGAGATAAGACAGATGCGCGGACAGCGGTGCCGAGCGGAAAGCGTGCCCCTGGTGACGCACGATGCGAGCCTTGACCACGACGTGGCGGTTTGAGCTGAACAGTCGGCTGCGGCTGAAGGCGGCGCGGCCCCGGCCGAAACTGGACCGTCCGAAGGTCGGGGCGCGGGTTCCGCCAGAGGCGCAGGCGATTGCGGGTCCCGTTTTCCGGGCGGCCGTCAGCACCTGGGCGACGAAGCTCTTCGGTTTGGCGCTGTTGCCGCCATGGCGGATGCGCCCGGGCCGGACGCGGAAGGCGTCGTCGCGGTTGGTCATGATTTTCCCAGAGAAAATGCCGGCAATCGGCACTGTGCAGAAAGATGTGGCGGAAACTCTGGCCTACAGCAGGTGGCATGCCACGCTCCGACCGACCTGCCAGGAGAAAGACAAGGCCCGCCAGGGACTTGGAATGCGACGTGGCAGGGGCTTTTATCTCGCCCTCGTGTTGTCGTTGAGTCCCGCTGTCCCCGATCTGTCGCCATCCTTTCGCTGATCGTCTCTGGAGTTCGCCGAACTGCGCCGCCGGTCATGGCCGGTGCCTCACATCGGCAAGGCGGGCGAACAGGCCGTTCGACTGCGGAGCCAGTGCCGAAACATTGACGGTGTGCCGGCGTGTTGGTGTCGCTGGGTCGGTTTCCTCCGTGTGGACGACGAACAGTGGCGCGGTTGTCCAAATGCGCGGAGTGAGCATGGCGCCAACGAGATTGGCGGTGGCATTGGCCTGGGCGTCGCCGATCATCGGCGCCAGCATGGCGACATAGCGTTGCGTTTCGGCGGACAGCGGCCTGCCGGTGGCCAGATAGTCGTCGTAGCGCGCCGGACCGGCATTGTAGGCGGCGAGAAAACCGGACGCCCCATAGCGGTCATGCATTTCCCGCAGATATGCCGCGCCGGCCAGAATGTTGGCGCGCGGATCGAAGGGATCGTCGCCAAGATCGAAGCGGATGCGCAAATCCGACCAGGTCGCCGGCATGATCTGCATCAGCCCCATGGCGCCTTTGGGCGACAGGGCATGCGGATCGCCGTTGCTTTCGACGGTCATGACGGCCTGAATCCAGGTCGCGGGAATGCCGAATCTCTGCGCGGCCTCGGCCATGACATCCGCGACCGGATCGGCCGCCGAAGCATGCTCGGGGACCACGATCACCGGCATCGCTTGTGCCATGACCCCGCCGCTGGACAACAGCAAGGCCGACAGGATCGCAACGGTAAAAGACGCCGTTCTCCCGATGTCCGCCAAGCCTGCCATCGTGCTCGCGGCCGTCCAGGGTGACGCGCGTCCGCGCCGGCCTGACGGCCGCCCTGGACCGCCGCTGCGCGCGACGGCCCTCTGAAGTCCGGTCGGGACGAAGGAATGGCGCGGCGTTCGATCGAACCAAGGAATGGAGACGTGGATTGCGATCATCGCATCACCGTTTGTCGTCGCGCTTGGCCGGACGGGTCCACAGCAGGGCGAAGGCCGTGCCCTTGGCGTCGGACTGGAACAGGTTGGCGCGCAGCGGCTGCGTCAGGGTGGGGTCGTCGATCAGCAGGGCGACGTAATCACCAGCCCGTTCGCCGGTGCGTTTCCAACCGGCGCCGACCTCCGGTCCGTCGGCACCGGGACCGCGATGGATGCGGTAATCGGGGGCGTTTTCGGCATCGGCATGCTCGGCCGGAACCAGCGTCACGTCGATGTCGAGGGTGAGGGTCCGCAGACGGCCGGTGAAACCGTCGGCGGTGCGGATGAAATTGCCGATATGAGTCATGATGGATCTCCGTGGTTGGGGAAAGGAGTCAGTCGGTGAGCCATAGCGGTGTCGCGCGGCCGAGAACGGACGTGGCGGGCAACGGTCCGAAATAGCGGCTGTCCAGGCTGTCTGGGTGCCGGTTGAGCAGGAAGATTTCGCCGTTGCCGAGGGTGCGGCAGCCGCTCCAGACGGGAAGCGCGGCCCCGCGGCTGTCGCGATCCCGGGCTTCGGCGGCGACAACGCC
>DATGZW010000348.1:0-4943 GCA_035297005.1 Patescibacteria group bacterium | reverse complement strand
GCCTCTTGCATGGCCCGCGCGGTGTCCAAATCTTGGGCCAGACGGTCATGGTAGCGGCGCAGGCTTTTCAGCAATAGGTGACTGCGCAGATGCACGGTGACGCGGGCGACCAGTTCCTTGCGGTGAATGGGCTTTTCGATGAAGTCGGTAGCGCCGTTGGCAAAAGTGGCATTGCGCATCTTTTGGGCGCCGAGAGCGGTCGTTACCAGCACCGGCAGGTCGATATATTGGGGCATCGTCCGCAGCCGGGTAAGGAATTCCTGCCCGTCCATGACCGGCATCATCAGGTCGAGGACGATCAAATCGGGTTCGAACGAGGCCAGCCGCTCTAATGCCTCGACGCCGTTGCCGGCGCACTCGATCATGGTTACGCCCATGGACCCCAGCACGGCGCGGGCGAATTCCTGGTTCAACTCGTTGTCTTCGACCACCAGCACCCGCGCTTCGGCCAAATTCACGCCGGCTACCAACTCCACACCGCACCCCGCCTTCGTTTTCCCCGCCCGCCAACGGTAACAGAGATGATGCCGTTGGAATACATCATAGCGGAATTTATCCCGCTGTGAATCGCGTGGCGCTTTGGCCTTTGGCGCAGGCAAAAGGGCGTCCGCCGCTGAAGGTTCTGGACTCGTCGCGGCTTGGGGCGATACGAATTGGGCTAATCTGGTTCCTTTAAACCTCGGCGTAGGTTCATGAACGACACACCTTCTCGGAGTTCCACCGACTTTCAGGCCGTCGTCACCCTGAAAGCCGCCCGCGACGTTGCCGAGACCATCGAAGAGTTTCGCCGGGCGCTGCGGGCCAAAGACCTGAGCCGGCGGCAACGGCAGTCCTTCAAGGACCAGCTGCTGGAAGCCGCCGAGCGGCTGTGCAATCTGCTCGATCTGCTGATGTCATGGCTTGACACGGTGTCGCCCAGCGTGCGCGCGCCCCTGGGAGAGGGTATCTCGGAACTGCGCGGCAAACTGCTGGCTACCGGCATGAAGCTGGTTGCCGACCGGACGCAACGGCTGATCGAGTCTGCCTCGGCCATCGTCGGCGGGCGGGCTGCCTTTCCGTTGGGGATCTCGATGACGCTGGGGGTCTCGGTAGCCACTTTGCTGGCCATCGTCGAGGCCTTGGGCGGACGGGCGGCGATGTCGGACGACATCAACGCCAAGATTACTGAAGTGGAGCGCCTGCTCAAGCGCCTGCGGATCATGGAATATGACCTGGGCCTGACCAAAGAGCTTGGGGAACAGTAACCTTGGCTAAGATCCCGCACGCCGATACGGCGGCTGAACGCCAAGCGCTGCTGGTGCTGGAAACCGCCTATGAGGTGGCGGGGGGGATCGAGAAGCGGCGCGCCACCTTGGGCAAGTCCGACGCCTCGGATGAGGCGCGGCGGCAGGCCAAGCAGGAACTTATCGAAGCGTCGGAGCGGCTGATCAATTTGTTGGTGCTGGCCTCACGCCGCATGGCCTCGGACGTGAGCGCCGAAATCGCCGATCTGGTGCGCAGCCGCACCGAGGAATTGCGCCTGCGTCTGCTGGCGGCGGGCATGGGGCTGGTCACCGACCGCGCCGAAAAGGTCAAGAACCGCGCGCTGTCGATCGTCGATGGCGGGGCGGCCAGTCCGTTGGGCTTGGCGCCGCGTCTGGCTGAAATCATGAGTTCCATCGAGGCGACCGTCGGCGCCTTGGGCGGACCGTCGGTGCTGCCCGAAGAAGACCGCGCCAAGATCGAAGAGGCGCGCACCGCCGTTGCCCGGCTGGCGGTGTTCGAGGACGGCACGGGAATCCTCGTCGATCTGTCCTGAACGGCGGCGGTTTTATTAAACGCCAACGCCGCCTTTATACTCCCCTTACATCCTATCGCCCTTTCCGCATGGAAGCTTAACGCGGTTGCGGACTATCTCTTGGAGGTGGTCTCAAGCCGTGGAGAGCTGCCATGCTCGATGTCGTTTTCGTCACTTCCATGATCGCCTTTTTCACCCTGGGTGCGCTGTTTGTGCGCGCCTGTGACCGTATGTGAGCGGAGGCTCCCGAATGACACTGGAACTTATTCTTGGCGCGGCGGTGGCGGTTGGGCTGTGCGCCTATCTGACCTACGTCCTGATCCGCCCCGAGCGGTTCTGAGGAGACCCCGATGAACTCCGCAGGAATTCTGCAAATCGTCCTTTTTTGCGCCGTGCTGACCGCCGGCGCAGTCCTCTTGGGGGCCTATATGGCCCGCGTCTTCACGGGGGGGCGCACGTGGCTGTCGCCCGTGCTGAACCCCGTTGAGCGGGGAATCTTCAAGCTGTGCGGCATTCATGCCGACCAGGAACAGCATTGGACCACCTACGCCTTCGCTACCCTGGCCTTTAATCTGGCGGGGATTCTGGTGATGTACGCGGTGATGCGCCTGCAGGCGTTTCTGCCGCTCAATCCGGCCTCAGAGGCCGCCGTCGCGCCCGATCTGGCCTTCAATACCGCCATCAGCTTCGCCACCAACACCAACTGGCAGAACTACGGCGGCGAAAGCACCATGTCCTATCTGACGCAGATGATGGGCATGACGACACACAACTTCACCTCGGCTGCGACCGGCATGGCCGTGCTGGTGGCTCTGGTGCGCGGCTTCTCGCGCCGTTCGGCCAAGACCATCGGCAATTTTTATGTCGATGCGATCCGCGGCATCCTGCATGTCCTGCTGCCGCTGGCGATCGTCTTCACGATCTTCCTGGTGTGGCAGGGCGTGCCGCAGAACTTCGACGCCTACACCACGGCCACTGGCCTGGGTGGCGTATCGCAGACCATCGCGCAGGGGCCGGTTGCCTCGCAGGATGCGATCAAGCTGCTTGGCACCAATGGTGGCGGCTTCTTCAACGCCAATTCGGCGCATCCCTTCGAAAACCCCACTCCCTTGACCAACTTCTTCCAGATGGTCGGGTTGCTGGTGATTTCGGCGGGTCTGGTGTTCGCGTTCGGGCGGATTATCGCCGACGGACGTCAGGGCCGCGCGCTGTACATCGCCATGGCGCTGATGATGGTGGTCGGTATCGGCGTCTGCACCTGGGCCGAGTCCCAGGGCAATCCGCTGCTGACGCCGCTGGGCGTCGATCAGACGATGAACGACCATGCGCCCGGCGGGAATATGGAAGGCAAAGAGGTCCGCTTCGGCATCGCCAATTCGGCCATCTTCGCCACCATCACCACCGACACCTCGACCGGTGCCGTCAATTCCATGCATGACAGCTTCACTCCCATCGGCGGCATGGTGCCGATGGTCAATTTGATGCTGAACGAAGTGATCTTTGGCGGTGTCGGCTCCGGCCTGCACGGGATGATCATCAACGTGATCATCGCGGTGTTCATCGCCGGGCTAATGGTCGGCCGCACGCCGGAATATCTGGGCAAAAAGATGGAGTCCAAGGAGGTCAAGCTGGCCGTCCTGTCCATCCTGATGTTCCCGGTGGGCGTGCTTGGACTGGGGGCGCTCAGCATCGCTCTGCCGGCGGGCATACCGGCGATCACGGCAGGCGGACCGCATGGCTTGTCCGAGGTTCTCTACGCCTATGCCTCGACGACCGCCAATAACGGGTCGGCCTTCGGCGGCTTCAACGGCGCCAGCCTGTACCAGAACGTGATGCTGGCCGTGGCCATGCTGATCGGGCGGTTCCTGGTGATTATCCCGACTTTGGCCATCGCCGGTTCACTGGCCGCCAAAAAGATCGTGCCGCCCTCGGCCGGAACCTTCCCGACGCATGGCGGGTTGTTTATCGGCCTGCTGATCGGCGTGATCCTGGTGGTCGGCGGTCTGACGTTCTTCCCTGTCCTTGCCCTGGGGCCCATCGTCGAGCAGTTGCTGCTCGTCGCCGGCACCACGTTCTGAGGTGGCAGTATGAGCACCCATCGTCCCTCGGCGCTGTCGCTGTTCGATCCGAACATCTTCAAGCGCGCTGTTATCGACTCCTTCGTCAAGCTCGACCCGCGCGAGCTGGTGAAGAATCCCGTGATGTTCACCACCGCCGTGGTCGCCGCCCTGTCCACCTTCCTGTTTAGCCGCGATCTGGTCTTGGGTGTCGGCGAGCATGTCGGCGTGGTCGGCCAGATTACCGCATGGTTGTGGTTCACCGTGCTGTTCGCCAACTTCGCCGAAGCGGTGGCCGAAGGGCGGGGTAAGGCTCAGGCCGACAGCCTGCGCCGCACCCGCACCGAATCGGTGGCCCGCAAGGTGGCGACCCTTGATGCCGCCAGCTTCACCGAAGTCTCCGCCACCAGCCTGCGGGCCGGTGACCTCGTCGTCGTCGAGGCCGGAGACATCATCCCCGGCGACGGCGACGTCGTGGCCGGCATCGCCACCGTCGATGAATCAGCGATCACCGGTGAATCCGCCGCCGTCATCCGCGAATCCGGCGGCGACCGTTCGGCGGTGACCGGCGGCACCCGCGTGGTGTCCGACCGCATCGTTGTGCGCATCAGCGTCAACCCCGGCGAATCCTTCCTCGACCGCATGATCGCGCTGGTCGAGGGGGCGAAGCGGCAGAAGACTCCCAACGAAATCGCTCTGACCATCCTGCTGGTCGGCATGACGTTGATCTTCCTCTGCGTCGTCGTCACTCTGCCGGCCTTCGCCGCCTATTCGGGGACGGTGATCCCGGTGGTGTTCCTGGTCGCCTTGTTGATCACGCTGATCCCGACCACCATCGGCGGCTTGCTGTCGGCCATCGGCATCGCCGGCATGGACCGTCTGGTGCGCTTCAACGTGCTGGCCATGTCCGGCCGCGCGGTGGAAGCCGCCGGCGACGTCGACACGCTGCTGCTCGACAAGACCGGCACGATCACGCTGGGCAACCGCCAGGCCACCGAATTCTTCCCACTGACCGGCGTCAGCGAGGCGGAGCTGGCCGACGCCGCGCAGCTTGCGTCGTTGCCGGACGAGACGCCGGAGGGCCGCTCCATCGTCGTGCTGGCGAAGGA
>DATGZW010000347.1:0-6924 GCA_035297005.1 Patescibacteria group bacterium | reverse complement strand
CCTCGACGAAGCCGACCGCATGCTCGACATGGGCTTCCTGCCTGACGTGCGTAAGTTGGTCGGCCAGACCCCCTATCGCCGCCAGACTCTGTTCTTCTCGGCAACCATGGCTCCGCCGGTGGCCGAACTGGCCGGCGGCATGCTGCGCGACGCCCAGCGCGTCGAGGTCACGCCGGCTTCGACCACCGTCGAGCGCATCGCCCAGACCGTGATGTTCGTCACTAAGGATGACAAGCGCCCGCTGCTGGTCGAACTGCTGAAGGACGCCTCGGTCGGCCGTACCATCGTTTTCGCCCGCACCAAGCACGGCGCCAACCGTCTGGCCGAGCAATTGGTCAAATGCGGCCATCCGGCGGAAGCCATTCACGGCAACAAGTCGCAGGGCGCGCGTCAGCGGGCTTTGTCTGACTTCCAAGCCGGTCGTGTGCGCACTCTGGTCGCCACCGATATCGCGGCGCGCGGCATCGACGTTGACGGCGTGACCCACGTCATCAACTACGAACTGCCCAACGAGCCGGAAAGCTACGTCCACCGCATCGGCCGCACCGCGCGCGCCGGCGCCGAGGGCGTTGCCGTGTCGTTCTGTGAGTTGGAAGAGTTGGCCTATCTGAAGGCCATCGAAAAGACCATCCGCCAGGAAGTGCCGGTCGACGAGACCCACAGCTACCACTCGGCGGAAATCGCCGCGCGTCGCTTCGGTCCGATCCCCAAGCCGCCGAAGATGGGTGGCCGTGGTGGTGGTGGTGGCGGTCGTCCGCCTCAGGCCGGGACCAAGCCGCATGCGGCCCCCAAGGGTGCCGGCGGCGGCGGTCACAAGGCCGATCATGCCGGTGGCGCGGGTAAGCCGCAGCAGCAGCGTCGCCGTTCGGGTGGCTTCAAAAGCGCCGCCTAAGCTTTTAGCGTCCAGACATAAAAAACGCCGCCATCCCATTGGGGTGGCGGCGTTTTCTTTTGTGCGGCGCGCTACGGTTTGGCGATGCCGGCATCGAAAGCGCCCGGCTGGCCGTCTCCCTGAACGAAGTTGCCGCCGCGATAGCCCTCGGCCAGATAGAGGTTATAGGCGTCGGAGAACTGCCTGCCCCAATGCAGGCGTACCTTGCGCAGCGGCGTTACCTTGGCGAAGTACTGCGCCAAATCCGCCGCTCCGTCATCCTTGTCGCGGGTGATGAAGATACCGTCGCGGCCCCGCAGCGCGGCGACATCGGCGGCGGTGTAGTACGGCGGACGGATATAGCCGCCATTCAGGAACACCACCTGATGGTCGGGCAGATAAAAGGTGACCACGCCGGTCGGCTCATGTTTCTGAGTGAATAGGAAGGTGCCGGGATGCGCCAGTTGCTCCTGATGCACAGCGGCGGCCAACTCGTCCCAGCCGCCCAGCCGCTTCAGGGCATCAATCTTGACCGGGATCGGCAGCGCCACGGTGACGGCCTGGAAATACACCAACAGCGTCATCGCCAGCCCCAGGGCCGGGGCGGCGGTAAAGGCCCAGTTCAGCCGGCGCGAGCGGTTCGACAGACTGTGCCAGCTGCCGACCGCCGTGATTACTCCGGCGATATAGACCGGGCCGGACCAATTCGCCTGAACCACGCCGCTTTGTGTGTGCTTGATGAAAAACAACAGAATCGGCAGCGAGGTGGTGCCCAGCAGGAACCATTCCGGGTGCTTGGCGCGTCCTCCGTTCCACAGCGCCCAGATCATGCCCCACAGGCAGAACGCGAAAATCAGTGGCGTCAGCAAGCCGACCTG
Source organism: Patescibacteria group bacterium (assembly GCA_035297005.1). Classification (GTDB taxonomy): domain Bacteria; phylum Pseudomonadota; class Alphaproteobacteria; order Rhodospirillales; family Magnetospirillaceae; genus DATGZW01. Next base: position 5,175 of record DATGZW010000347.1, on the reverse strand, counting down.
ACTGGCCAGGAACTGCACCAGATTGGCGCCTGGATGCGCCACCTCGGAGGCGAAAGCGTGGTTGAGCTGTTTGCTGAACGAGGCGAAATTGTTCTGGAAATTCCACAGCAGCAGCGGCGTCGTGCAAACCAAGGCAAGCAACGCCGCAGCCCAGGTATGGCCGCGCCGCCACCATGGCCGCAGTGCCGGAAACAGCAGAAAGGTCGCCACGATGCCGGGCATAATCAGCAGCATGGTGTATTTGCTGATGGCCCCCAGCCCCAGCCCGAGGCCGGCAATATAAATGTAGCGCGCCTGTCCGCCGACGATCAGCCGCACCAGCGCCCACAGCACCAGCGACCACGCCAGCAGTAACGGCGCATCGGGGGTGATGACGATGCCGGCCGAGCCGAACAGGATGGTGCAGTTGAGCCACAGCGCTGCCTGGGCGCCGACCACGCGCGAGCGAAAGGCGATGCGGGCGCAATCCCACAGCAGCGCCGATACCGCCAATGAGCTCAGCACGGCGGGCAAGCGCACGCCCAGCGCGGTCTCGCCCAGCAGATGGGTGCTGGTCCAGATCCAATAGGCGACCATCGCCGGATGGTCGTAATAGGACAGGTGAAGCGGATGCGTCCACTGCCAATAATAGGCCTCGTCGGCGGACAGCAAGGTCGATCCCGCCACCACCAGACGGGCCAGCGTCATGCCAAGCACCACCAGCAGCGCCCAGCGTTCGATAGGCAGCAGGCGGGACAGAAAAACGGAGCAGGGGGAGGGTGCGTTTTGCATGAGCCAGCCATAGTGATGGGGGCTCATTTGCCACACCCGCCCGGCATGTTGTCAATGGCCGTGCGGCGAGGTCTTGCCAAAAGCGGCGGCGGCGCTTTTGATGAGGGGCTGTCGAAAGGATCGTCGATGACCGATGAAAGCAATCCCTGGACCGTTCTGAGGTCCGAGACCAAATATGACAATGCGTGGATCTCGGTGGTCGAGAACGCCGTTCTCACCCCCGCCGGCACTCCCGGCATTTACGGCGTGGTGCATCTAAAGACGATCGCCACCGGGGTTATTCCGATCGACGCCCAAGGCAACACAGTACTGGTCGGCCAGTACCGCTTCCCGCTTGGCCGCTACAGCTGGGAGATCCCCGAAGGCGGCGCAGCTTTCGCCGAAGGTCCGCTGGCCGGGGCGCAACGGGAACTCAGCGAGGAAGCCGGCCTTGAGGCAGCCCACTGGCAGGAACTGGCGCGCATCGACACCACCAACTGTGTCACCGACGAATCCGGCGCTGTCTACGTCGCTTGGGGTCTCAGCGAAACGGCGGCGCATCCTGACGACGACGAGCAACTGACCCTGCGCCGCCTGCCTTACGCCGACGCGCTGGCCATGGCCATGGATGGCCGCATCACCGACGCCATCTCGCTTATCGGCTTGATGAAACTTGAACTGCTGCGGGGGACTGGGCAACTGCCGGACGAGTTGGCGGCGCTGCTGGACAGTCAACCTTCATAGCTCGGTGATCCAACGTCGGATCACTTTCCTCGGCCCCACCCGCTCGGCAGTGCCCGGCTTGAACGGCTGGGGGTGCGGTGGCGGCGTCCACTCGTATTCGGCTAGGCGCGGCTCAAGTTCGTCGGGGCGGCGATGGGGGACGGTGGGCATCTCGGATCGGGGATCGTGGTCGTCTATCATCCTGTCCTCGGCGGTCGTGAGGGGGGCAAGGCCTTGGGGATAGGAGAAAAGATGGTCGCACTCCCTCTCCAGTCCATGGGACGCCAAAGGGGTACGACCTCTGGTGGCGGCGTATCTGCTTTGTCGCGGGACTCGCACGTGTCCCCCATTGGCAACGGGCGTGGCGCGGCCTAGACTCAGGTTATGTTCATGGAGGATCTCATGCGCCGCGTTCAATACCTTATCGGGTCCATGTTGGCCTTCACCCTGGCGGCCTGTTCAGGGCCGGTGGTGTCTCAGCCGGGCAGCGCCTTCAACCAGATCGACAGCATTTATAACTACGGGGCCGGTGGCCGCGACCTGAGGCTGACGGTGCGCGGCAATCCGTTCCCGATGCCCGCCGACGTCTTCGCCCACGTGGTCGAGGCGGATGTGCAGGTCGGCCTGCTGCGTCAGCCGACTCACCCGACCTTGACTCCCGGTCCGACCGCCAAGGACAATTACGAACTGGTGTTCGTGTTCTCGCCGGCCCTGACCTTGAGGGGCGACGATCTTTGCAAGGGTCGTGGCGACCAAGCTGCCGAAGCGGCACCAGTGGCGGGCGGGACGGTCACCGTCCGCGCTATCGCGGCCTTTTGCGTGGCGGGTCGCGCCGAAACCGAGATCGTCGGCGAAACCCAGGCAGAGGAATCCGGCGATGTGCGCTTCTCCGGCATGATGCGGCAAATGATGCTGTCGCTGTTCCGCCCCGACGTCCGCGACAACGGACATGGGCGCGGCGTCGAGGTGTTCTGAGCCGTATGGGATCATGGAACGGAGGTCGGTTCCATGATCCCGGCCGGTCAGGGCTTCATTGCGGCGCGGTGGAGTGGCTTTCACCCGGCATCTGGCCGGTCTGCTGGTTGCCGGCCGGAGCATTGGCCTGCGCCGATTTCTTATATTCCGGCACTGACTTCAACTGATCCTTGGTCATGCCGATGGTCACGCGGTCGTTGCTGGGGGCGATCTTCAACTGGTTCCAGTCCAGCGCCACGGTGTGTTCGCCCAGTCCAAGGAAGCCCCCGACATCGACCACGGCGGCCTGCACGCGGCCATTGGCGTCGATCAACAGGTCGTTGATGTTGCCGACCGTCTCGCCGTTAGGGCCATAGGCTTTCTTGCCGATGATGTCGCTGGCATGGGCGGCGTTGGAAAAAGCACCGCGCTGTGACGACATCGCTTGCCCTGCCGGGGCGGCGCCGCTGCTGCTGGACTGTTGGGCGACGGCCATCGCGGGCAGCAGCACTGCGGCCATGAGGGCCGGAATAGTCAGAATACGGCTACGCATGAGACTCTCCGTTTGGGGGTGAGGATCGTGCTGGGTGAACACGCCATCCCGGCTAAAGTTCTCTGCCCGGCAAAATCAGGCGGCATGCTCCACCGGATGAGCCGCCCGCCCTTGACGACTGCAGGGTGACGCCAAACCTATGGTCTTGCCGTTTTCCGCCATCGTCGAGGATTACCCCCCATGTCGCCATCCCGCATTGCCCTGCTTGCCGCATCAAGCCTGCTTGCCGCCACGGCGCTGGCATCGAGTGCCCAGGCGAAAGCCGCGCCCGCCTGCGCCGCCATCAATTTCCGTCCCGTCAGCGGAAGCCCTAATGACGGCACCATGGATGCCGGGTTGTACCGCTCGCGCTTCGGCACCATCACCTTGCGCGCCGAGGTCAGCGGCGGCGTCGCCCATAATTATTACATCGAAATCAACGGCAAGCGCCCCGACGCCGTGAAAGGAGCCTTGCCGGCTGCCGTCAATCCCTGCCTGAACACTAAGCATGTGAAGACGCCGGCCCCCTCGGTGGGCGAGGCTTGCACCGGCACCCGCTTCCGCGTGGTCATCGACACCTTGGGCAAGATCAAATATGTGATGCTGTTCGGCCTCGACGGCGATACCTGGAAGCAGTGCAGCGCCTCGACCGTGTGACGGTGGACAATGCTGACTCGGCGGTCTGGTTCTGCTAAGCATTTAGGGTGAGCGAACCACTGCCGGGATTAGTCATGTCGAGTTTTCTGGGGGCTTACGCCACGTCGCCCTGTGTATCTGGTTGGGACGAGGCCGCCGAAACGGCCTATTACGCCGCGCTGAAGTCTTTGCCGGGCTTGCGCGGGCTGGAATATCCGTTTACCGGGCGTCTGCATCCCCATGACGACGACTGGCTATTGCATAATCTGGATCCAGCCTGGGACATCGTGCTGACCCTGCTGCCGGGCAGCATGGACCGCTTGGCCGCCGACCCGCAGTTCGGCTTGGCCTCGGACAACGCCCAAGGGCGGACGGCGGCAGTGGCGTTCACCGCCGAGGCACGCGCCGTCGTCGCCCGTCTGAACGCTGCCGCTGGCCGTCGGCGGGTGGTGGCGGTGGAGTTGAACAGCGGACCTCGGCGCGGTGTGGCCGGAGTATCATCCTCGGTGGCGGCATTGACAGCCTCGCTGGTTGAAATCGCCGCCTGGGACTGGGAAGACGCCCATCTGGTGGTCGAGCATTGCGATGCTTGGCGCGCGGATCTGCAGCCGACCAAGGGTTTCCTTGATGCCGGCGACGAAATCGCGGCGGTGTGTGCCGCCAATGCGGCCAGCGGCGCGATGATCGGCATTGCCGTCAATTGGGGCCGATCGGTGCTGGAGGCGCGCGACCCGGCGCGGGCTTTGCATCATGTCGCCGCCGCCAAACAGGCCGGTGTGCTGGCCGGGCTGATGTTTTCCGGCTGTTCCGCGGCCGACACGCCGTGGGGCGTGTGGCAGGACAGCCATATGCCGCATGCCGATGCGGCGGCGGGCTCGCTGATGACGGAAGACGCCATCGCCGCCTGCCTGCGCGCCGCCGGGGATGGCTTGGTTTATGTCGGCGGCAAACTGACGGCGCGGCCCAACGATGCCGGGTTGGAACGCCGCGTCGGGCTCAACCGGGATCTGCTGGCGGTGCTGAACCGCCTGACCGCAGCCACCGCTGAGGAGAGCACGGGATGACCACCTCGCAAAGGCGGATGACCGGCATCGCCGTGCTGGCGGTGCTGACGGTGTGGGGGCTGGATCTGGCCGAGGCGCGCCACGCGGTGTTCGCCGAGCGCACCGCCAAGGCGCATGCCGTGGTTGAAGTGGCGCATAGCCTGATCGGTTCCTACATCGCGCGCGAGCAAAGCGGCGCGATGACCCGCACCGCCGCGCAAAAGGCGGCGCTGGCCGTGGTGGCGCAGATGCGCAGCGCCGAGGGCGGCTATGTCTGGGTCAATGACCACCGCCCGGTGATGCTGATGCACCCGGTCCGCGTGGACTGGGTCGGCAAGGACGTCATGGGCATCAAGGACGCCGATGGCCGCGCTCCGTTCGTCGATATCGTCGCCATGGTGCAGTTGAACGGGTCTGGTACCGTCGAATACCGCTGGCCGCCCGGCGCGGCCGGTGCGGAGCCGGTGGCCGAGCTTGCCACGGTTGAAGGAGTGCCCGAATGGGGCTGGATCATCGGTTCCGAGGTTCCCGTTGCCG
>DATGZW010000346.1:0-8010 GCA_035297005.1 Patescibacteria group bacterium | reverse complement strand
CAAAACAGCTATCTGCGCTCGGACGGCGTCATGCTGGCGGCGCTGGGCGTGCAGGATCTGGTGGTGGTCGCCACCGACGACGTCGTGCTGGTCGCCGACAAGTCCCGCGCCCAAGAGCTAAGCCCGATGGTGGCACGACTGAAAAAGGCCGGCCGCCCGGAAGCGACCACCTCGTCGCTGGTCTATCGCCCCTGGGGCTGGTTCCGCACCTTGGCCGAGGGAAACCGCTTCAAGGTCAAGCAAATCAGCGTCAAGCCGGGCGAACGCCTGAGCCTGCAAAAGCATCTGCACCGGTCCGAACATTGGGTGGTGGTGCAAGGCTGCGCCCAGGTCACCAATGGCGAGCGGGTGTTCCTGCTGCACGAAAACGAATCCACCTTCATCCCCTCCGGCCACCGCCATCGGCTGGAGAACCCCGGCAAACTGCCGCTGATCATCGTCGAGGTGCAGTCGGGCAGCTATTTGGGCGAGGACGACATCATCCGCGAAGACGATGTCTATGGCCGCGTCGAAACGACGTTGTAAGACGGCGAATCACCACCTATAGCATCTCATATTTATCGTCATGCGCGGGCTTGTCCCACTGGGGCCCGGCACGTTCTTTTGCTTAAAAGCGTGTTCGCATGTTAATAGCTTGTATTCGCAACTATAAACCGTCATGGCCGGACTTGTTCCGGCCATGACGTACCATAGTTCCAATCATGCGCGCAGGACAGCCGCCCGCCTTACATCCGCTGATCGAGGTTGTGCCCGCTATCGGCATGGGCGAGATGCGGGATGACGCCCTTGATCGCTGCGACCAGTTCGCTTTTGACGAAGCTGCGCTCACCACACACCGCGGACGACACCACCTCCAGCAGCCGTCCCAGGCTGTCCGGCGGCGGCGGCAGATAGGGCACGGCCCGCAGGGTTGCAGGCCGATCTCGAAGGCCTCCTCACCCAGGCCGACGAATTCCTCATAGGGCTTCTCGCCGCCGGTATCGAGGGGCGTCAGCAGCAACGGATAGCGCCCCTGGGTCATCTCCGCCGCCACCGCATGGCGGGCGGCGGTCTCGTCGTCGTAATAGGCCGGCTCGAAGCCGAAATGGCGCAGCACCCGCTCGGCCACCGCCTGCAAATCGACCAGATCCTTGGACGGGTCGAGCTTGGGCACCACAATGCTGTGCCCCGGCGCCGTCAGCGCAGCCAGCAGGCAGATTTGCGCCGCTTCCTGGAACGACACGAAATAGCGCTTGGTATGGCGCGGCGCCGCCAGCGGTTGGCGCTTGGCCAAACGGTTGAGGAAGCTTTGCAGAAGACTGCCGTCGGAGAACGCCACATTGGCGAAGCGCGCCGAGGTGATGACCGCTTGCAGGCCCGGCACCGCCTGTTCCGAGAACAGCACATGTTCCATCAATCGCTTGCTGGATCCCATCAGGCTGACCGGATTGGCCGCTTTGTCGGTAGACACGCAGAAATAGCGCGACGCATAACCGAGATCGCGCAGCCAGCCCATGAAGCGCACCTGCTTGCACAGATTGGTGTCGAGCATCTGCAACAGCGAAAAAACGTCCTTTTCCGAGCGCACATGCTTCAACGCGGCAAAATTGAAGATCGCGTCATAGGGCGCCTGGGCGCGCAGGAACATCTCGGTGACCGGTGCGCCATAATCCAGCGGCAGGGTCTGGAAGTCGGCGACCTCCAACCCAGCGGGGCGGCTGCGCAGGTGGCGGACCAATTCGGCCAGACCGTTTTCACTCTGGTCGATGACATGCAGCGCCGCCGGTTTCAGATCCGCCAGTTCCACCGTCACCGCCGAGCCGATACTGCCGGCACCGCCGATCACCAGCACCCGCTTGCCGCCGATAGCCGCCGCCAGCATGGGCGCTGCGGTATCGATGTCGGGCTGAAACAGGCTATGCAGCCGACCAGTCGCCGCCGCGAACAGCGCGGGACTCAGGGATGCGAGGGGGGCGGGCGAGACGATCGGCATGGCGGCTCCAACGGATGGCGGCAGCGGCGATTGTAGGCGACCGCGCCGGTGCGGAACAGGTTCGTTTTAGCCGCATCGCGGGTTTCCCCGGTACACAGACGCTCGACAGGACGGGTGCGCTTAGAGTAATCATCTCCGTCATCTGGCAGAAACCCCACCACGGACCTCGACGGAGCCCTTATGTGCAGCCAAGCCGCTGATGCCTATACCGGTACCGAGATTCTTGAGGTCATGAAAGAGGCGGTCAACTACAACCGCTTCCTTATCGATCTGGTGGAATCCCATTGCCAGCCGAACGATCTTGTCGTCGATTTCGGCGCCGGAGCCGGCACCTTCGCCACTCCATTGCGCGAGCGCGGGCATAATGTCGCCTGCGTCGAGTTGGACCAGGGTCTGCGTCAGCGCCTGCTCGATCAGGGCTTCGCCGCCCATGCCGACATCGCCGAGATGCCCGACGCCTCGGTCGATTTCATCTATACGCTGAACGTCCTCGAACATATCGAAGACGATGGCGCCGCCTTACGCCTGCTGCGCTCCAAGCTGAAGCCGAATGGGCGGTTGCTGATTTACGTGCCGGCGTTCCAGTCGCTGTTTTCCAGCATGGACCGCAAGGTCGGGCATTTCCGCCGCTATCATCGCGGCCCGCTGGGGGCTCTGCTGCGCGAGTCCGGCTTTACCGTGCAGCGCAACGAATATGTCGATTCGCTCGGCTATGCCGCCACCCTGGTCTACAAGGCCATGGGCGACGAAAGCGGCGAAGTCAATGTGCGCGCGCTGATCGCCTATGACCGCTTTGCCTTCCCCCTCAGCCGGCTGCTGGATCTGCCGCTGTCCCGCGTCCTGGGCAAAAACCTGTTGGTTGTCGCGCAGCGTCAGGGGTAAGTCACGATGGTCTTCAGTTCGGTCGTCTTCCTGTTCTATTTCCTGCCGCTGTTCTTTCTCGCATTTTACCTCTTTGGCCGTAGCAAGGGTGTCTTGCTGGCGTTCAGTCTGGTGTTTTATGCCTGGGGCGAGCCGACCTATATCCTGTTGATGCTGCTGTCGATCGGCATGAATCACCAGTTCGGCCTAGCCATCGAGAAAGCGCACGCCACGGGACGCGACCGAATGTGGCTGAGTCTGGGCATCGCCGCCAATCTGGCACCGCTGGTGCTGTTCAAATATTCAACGTTCCTGGTCGGAATCTTCACTCAAGACCTGTTCTCCTTATTCGGCAAAGCTCCGTTGCTGGTCAAGGTGCCGCATCTGGTGTTGCCGCTGGGCATTTCGTTCTACACCTTCCATGCCCTGTCCTACCTGATCGACGTCTATCGCAAGGACGTCAAGGCCGAGCGCAGCCTGCGCGACCTGACCGTCTACATCTCGATGTTCCCGCAGTTGGTGGCCGGCCCGATCATTCGCTACAAGACCATCGCCGGCGAGCTGCATCATCCGGTGATGTCGACGCACCGCACGGCGCGCGGCATCCGCATCTTCGTCATCGGACTGGCGCAAAAGGTATTGATCGCCAACACGGTGGCCGCCAGCGCCGATGCCATCTTCGCCCTGCCCGCCGAGCATTTGACCACCCCTCTGGCGTGGCTGGGGATCTCCTGCTACACGCTGCAAATCTATTTCGATTTCGGCGGCTATTCGAGCATGGCCATCGGCTTGGGGCTGATGATCGGCTTCACCTTCCCGCTGAACTTCCGCTACCCCTATGTCGCCCGTTCGATGACCGATTTCTGGCGGCGCTGGCATATCTCGCTGTCGTCGTGGTTCCGCGACTACCTGTACATCCCGCTGGGCGGCAACCGGGTGTCGCCGTGGCGCACCTATGTCAACCTGTTCGTGGTGTTCCTGCTGTGCGGCATCTGGCACGGCGCCGCCTGGACCTTCGTCGTCTGGGGCCTGCTGCATGGCGGCTATCTGGTGATCGAGCGGCTTGGCATGGGACGCCTGCTGGAGCGCCTGCCGGTGGTGCTGCGCCACGCCTATGTGCTGCTATGCGTGATGGTCGCCTGGGTGTTCTTCCGCGCCGACAGCCTGGATCAGGCGCTGCATTACCTCAAGGCCATGGCCGGTTTCGGCGCCAGTGCGGTGGCTGCCCCCCTGATGAGCCGCTATCTGGGCCTGGATGTCATGCTGGCGATCGCCGCTGGCCTGCTGGCCGCCGGACCGCATGGCGCCGCCATCGCGGTGTGGGTGGGCGATCGCCTGTCGGTCGGCCGTCTGCGGCTGGGGCCGTCGCTCGGACTGGTCGGATTGATGGGGCTTCTGTTGCTGGCGACGATGAGTCTGGCCGGCGGCGCCTATAATCCCTTTATCTATTTCCGCTTCTAGGGCGTGAGGGCAAAGATGACCAGCCATCGGAAAACTCCCGCCCAACCGGACATCGACATGGTGCATGGCAGCGACCACTCCCACCGGGGACTGCCGCCGCGCCTGCTGATTCTGCTATTCGCGCTGTTCCTGCTGGTGCCGTCGATGACGCAACTGGCCGGTCTGGGCTCGGACGGCAAGGCCGAGAACCGCGTTCTCGCCCCGCCGCCGGCATGGCCCACGACCCTGCACCGTCTGCGCGACTTCTCGGGGCGGGCGGAAGCCTATGTGAGCGACCGCTTCGGCCTGCGGTCGGAGCTGGTGCGGATGAACAGCCTGATGCGCTACCATTTGGGCCTGAGCAGCACGCCGCTGGTCGCCATCGGCAACGACGGCTGGCTGTTCTATACCGCCGACAAATTGATGGAGCAGCACACCGGCGACGACATCTTCACCGATGCGACGCTGGAGCAGTGGATCACCGCCATGGAGGCCGACCGCGACTGGCTGGCCAAACGCGGAATCCCGTTCTATATCGTCCTCGCCCCCGAAAAGAGCACCATCTATCCGGAACTGCTGCCGGCCTATCAGCCGCGCCCCGGCGCCACCAACCGCGTCGATCAGGTGGTCGCCCGGCTGCACCGCAGCACCTTGGAATTCATCGACCCCCGCGCCGCCATCATCGCCGCCAAGATCCAGCACCCGCTGCTATATCCGCGCGGCGATACCCATTGGGGCCAACGCGCCGCGTTCATCGCCTATTCCCAATTGATGGACCGTGTCCACCTGCGTTTCCCCACGGTCCCGGCGGTCACGCTAAACGACTACGATGTCGGCATCGGCGCAGACAACTCTGATCTTGTCGGCCTGCTGGGCCTGCAGAAGGATCTGCATTACACCGAAGAGAAGCTGAACTGGCGCGGCCCCAGCCACATTCTCGGCACCGAGATCGCCCCAGCCGTCGCCAAGGTTTGGGGCTGGCCGGTCAGCTATATCCATACCGACCTGACGAACCAGCCGCGCTTATTGGTATTCGGCGATTCGTTCAGCGACTACATCCTGGGGCCAAGCTTTCTCTACGAGACCTTCCGCGACCCGGTGTTCACCCACCACAATGGCGCCAATTTCAACTTCAATTTGGCGACGGAGACAAAACCCGATCTGGTGGTCTTCGAGTTCGCCGAACGATACCTACGCGCGCCTCCCGGCTTACCCAGTACCAAGTGAGACTTCGATGCCGGCAAAAAACCCATTGTTTTCGTGTGCTGCGGTATTATAACTCACAGCGTTCGATGACTATTTGTCCCCAATTTTCACGGTAGAAGCCCCGACAATGCTGAATTTGCTGAAAAAACTTGCCCTGTCGACCGCCCGCCGGCTTGGCTATGAAGTTCTGCCGATCCACGCCTTTGCCGGTGCTGGTCTTGCCTCCGCGGCCCCGGTGGACCTGTCGTCGGGCAATCCCGATCTTGCGGTGGAATACCAGCGCGTCCTCGGCGCGCTAACCATGTCGCAGACCATGCGCAAGATTCACATTCAGGATGCGGTCGAGATCGAAGAACTCTACCGCATGTTCATGTTCCCCGAGCTGCCGCGCCGCGAAGGCCGCGCCGAGTTGCTGAACGACCTGATCGGCACCACCATCAGCGAGGCGACCTATATCCTGCGCTCGCTGCATGAGGGTCTGAAGGTCGCCGGCGATATCTGTGAATTCGGCGTCGCCCAGGGCGCCACCTCGCGCCTGATGGCCGCCGAGATCCTGCCGACCGACCGTAAGCTGTGGCTGTTCGACAGCTTCGAAGGCCTGCCCCAGCCCGGCCCCGAGGACAAGCTGATCCACGACATCTTCAATCTTGGTTCGATGGACAAGTACAAGGGCACCATGGCCTCGCCCGAGAGCGAAGTGCTGGCCAAGCTGGCCCAGGTGAACTTCCCCACCGACCGCATCAAGATCAAGAAGGGTTGGGTCAACGAGAGCCTGAAGACCGCCGACTTGCCCAAGCAGGTGGCCTTCGCCTATGTCGACTTCGATTTCTACGAGCCGATCAAGGACGCCCTGCACTACCTCGACGGCGTCATGCCGGCTGGTGGTCATATCGTCGTCGATGATTACGGCTTCTTCTCGGACGGCGCCCAGTTGGCCGTCGACGAGTTCGTCAAGCTCAAGGGCGACCGCTACAAATTCGAAATGCCGCTGCCGTTCGCCGGGCATTTCTGCGTGTTGTCCAAGCAGCAGTAAGTCTTCCGCCGCGTGGACCGGCCCCTTTGCCGGGGCTTGGTCCATGCGGCGTTCGTGCCGGCCACAGCGTCCTCAGCGAGGACCACCCGGCGGCGGGCGTCCAATCGCCAATTTCCGCCGCCCCTCGGCCGACATCTTGGCCGCCGCGTCCAGCAGCGCCAAAGACATCGCCTCGTCGCGGGCATCGTGCGCGGCATGCCCCTCCATCAAGACTTCCTGCAAGGCCTTCGGGTCGTAGTCGGCGGCATCCAGCACCTGGCGGATCCGTTCGGGAAAGCCATGCATCGCCTGATCCGCCAAGTCGAACTGGCCGGAATGGGCAGCGAAGGCCTGACGCAACAGCGCGGCATCGGCGGCGGGCAAGCCGTCCGCCATGCGCTCGGCCATCTCCTTCGGCGGTGGCGGTCCGAATGGCCGATGGTCGAAGCGGCCAATGACGACCCCAACGAGAAAGGCGTTGAGCGCCAACGAAATCGGCAGCAGCCAACGCAAAGCGGCGGTATTCGCGGCCATCACGAGCCTGCGGGGAAAAACGGAGTGGCAGTGAACAGCGAGGCCAGTTGCATCGTCTGCGCTTGAGCCGCGCCGAGACGATCGCCGACGACGGCGCCCAACAGCGCCGCCGCAATCATCACGGCGGCGACACGAGCCAAAGACAACGGCGGCGCCCAAGCGGCGATGGCGGCCGGCAGCGACCATGCCGGCGGGGCGCGGCGATGCTCGACCCGCGCCATCACCCGGGCGATCACACGACCCGCACGGTCATCGCCGATTTCGATTTGCAGCCCGCAGCCGCAGAGCAGACGGTCGAACTCTTGCCGGGTCATCCCCATACCTCCCAAAGCAGCGGCGCCTTGAACACCACACTGCATTACACGGCGAGGACCGGGCTTCCATGCGGCAAAAATGACCGAGGGCAATTTTTCCCCGGCAGAAATTGCCGGGTCAGCCGAGACACCTTTGCCGAGTGAACTCCGCCACTACCGAGTCATTCAAGCAAAATCAAAGCGTTATAAAGGATTTGTACGTTGGCCCGCTATTTGCTTAGCAGTCGGCTGACCTTCGACCGGCAGGCCGTTGCGGCTTTGATAAAACGACACCGCCATGGCAATAACGCCAGTAATACGTCTATTCTTTCACCTGCCGCCAATCGTGTAACAGCAAGTTTCTTTAATTGAATATCCACCCGAAAATAATTTAGTAAAAAGAGCGCAGGTGTCTGCAACACGAGCACGTTTAACCTGTTGCGGAGCTTTTCATGGCTCCGACCCATCCATGGAGAGCAACCATGATCAACGGCTTAGGGAGCAGTAGCTCCGCAACGACGGCTCAACTGAACCAGTATTTCAGTAAGCTCGACACCAACAACAACGGCCAGGTCTCCGAGAGCGAGTTTGTCGCAGGCGCGCCTCCTGGAGTCAGCAGCGGCCAAGCCACCGACCTCTTCAACGCGCTCGCCAGCAGCTCCGGCAGCAACAGCGCCAGTTCGCTATCGACC
>DATGZW010000345.1:0-3436 GCA_035297005.1 Patescibacteria group bacterium | reverse complement strand
CCATCCGCTATGCCATCACCCGCATGACCGCGCAAATCGAGCGCGACACCTTGGCTCAGCGGGTGTTGGCGCAGCAGCGCATGTTGCTGAAGGAACTGGCGACGGCGCGAATCATGCAATTCGATTTGCTGCCCCGCCCCGAGCGGCTGAGCCAGCGCTTTTCTGATCTGGCCCTGGATGTCGAGGCCGCTTTCGAGCCGTCATCGGGTATCGGCGGCGATTTGTGGGGCTGCATGGATTGCGGCGACGGCCGCGTCGCCTTTTACAATTTCGACTTCGCCGGCCACGGCATCGGTGCCGCCCTCAACGTCTTCCGCCTGCATGCGCTGATTGCCGATCACTGGGATCCGCAGCAGGAGCCGGCCGATTTTCTGGCCGATCTTGGCGCGGCGCTGCCCGCGCTGCTGGGGCGCGGCCAGTACGCCACGATGTTCTTCGGCATCGTCGACACCATCCAGGGCGAGCTGAACTGGGCCGCCGCCGGGGCTCCGGCGCCGATCCTGGTGCAGGATGGGCGGGCTGAATTCCTCGACAGCCGGGGCGTGCCGCTCGGCCTGACCAAATCGCCGAGCTATGCCGGACATCGGCGGGCCTTTCCCGCCGGAGCCTCGCTGTTCCTTTACAGCGACGTCTTCACCGATTCGGCGACGGCGGACGGCGAGGCCTTTGGCGAAGCCGGACTGCTGCGTCTGGTTGAGGGTCAACTGGCCGAGGGTGGCGCGATCACCGTGCGGTGCCTGCTTGATCAGTTCTACCGCCACGTTCCGCCGCCGCTGCCCGATGACCTGACGGCCGTCCGCATCAGCCGCGTCTTGCGATAAGGGGGGCAAAGATGCAGATGGAAACCTTCGAACGCGACGACCGGCTGGTGTGCCTGTTGTTCGGCAGTTTCGGCTTCGCCGCCTACGAGGCCTTCGACGAAATCCTGGCGCGCTTTTCCGCATCGAATGTGTGCGGTCTGGAGATCGATCTATCCGGGTTGACCTCGGTCGATTCGGTCGCTCTGTCGATGTTGCGGGTGGCCCACGACGTCGCCACCCGCATGGAACGCGGCTTCGAGATGATCGGGGCCAGCGGCGACGTCGCCCGCCGTCTGACCTTGGCCGAGGTGACCGGGCCGGGGGCCGAGCACGGCGCGTCGGCGATTCCGGTCGTGGTGCTGATCGATGACGCGCCAAGCGATGCGTTCCGCGCCGATTGCGCCGCGCTGGGTCTGACGGCTGCCGCCATCGGCGATATCGCCCCCGAATATCGGGCCATCCACTTCGGCGCGGCCACCCCTGACGCCGTGCGTGCGGCGTTGCAGCCCCCCGGCTGCGGCTTCTTCGAGGCCGCCGAGGACGGCATCGCCGGTGTTGACCCGCGCTGTCTGGAAGCGGTGCGCCTGGGCGGCATCGCCTTGTCGGTGTTGACCTCCACCGCTTGCTCGCTGGAATTGCCCGAATTATTCGAAGCCGCCGTGCGCCTGCGCTATCCGCTTGGCAAGCGCGCCTCGGACGGTTTGATTTCGCTGTGTCTGGGCGAGGCGGTGAGCAACGCCGTGATCCATGGCAATCTTGGCATCGCCAGCGGCATGCGGGCCACCCGCGAAGGCTTCGCGCTGTTCCGCACCACCATGAACGAACGTCTGGCCGACCCATCGCGGTCGAGCCGCCGCGTGGAAATCACCCTGCGCCCGTTCGGCTCGGCGTCCTTCAGCATCGCCGTGACCGACCATGGCGACGGCTTCGACTGGAGCCGCCAAGCCCTCAAGACCGGCAACGCCAATGACAAGCAAGGGCGAGGACTTTCGCTGATCCGGCAAGCGGCGCGTCTGGTCTCGGCCGAGGATGGTGGACGAACCATCACCATGGCATTCTAAGGTTGGAGCAACGGTTACGATGAAATACAATATTACCAACAATAATGGCGCCGTGCAGGTGGGTCTTGAGGGTTCTCTGAACTTCGCCGCCAATGAAGAGTTCCATGTACTTTTGGACAGCGTGGTTAAACTTGCGCCGCGCAGCGTGGTGTTTAACCTGTCGTCGCTGTCGGGGATCGACTCTGTCGGCTTGGGGCTGCTGTACATCGCTCAGGAAGATCTGGCCGTGATCAACGCCAAGCTGTCCCTGGCCTCGCCGCGCGAAGGCGTCTCGCGGCTGCTGGAGCTGACCGAAGCCAACAAGACCTTTGAAATCCTGGCCTGATATAAAAGATGGGAGAGGCGCGGACATGACTTGGCACGGCTCGCTTTGGCACAACCTGTCCCTCCGGCAGCGGTTCATGATCGCCGTCGGGCTGGGCGTCAGCCTGCTTGTCGCCCTGGTCGTGGTGGTCATCGCCCGCTACGAGGAGCAGGCGATGGAGCGTCAACTGCATCACCTGAGCGTCAACGAGATGACCTCGCTGCATGCGTTGATCGTCAACGTCATGGCCAAGCGTCCCGAGGATCCCGACAATATCGGCGTGACCGTGTTCAACAACTGGTTCGGCAGCCGCAACGCCCATTATGCCGGTAAGGTATGGAGCGTGTGGGGGCCGAAGGTGTCGGCCTATATGCAGGACACCGATCCGGCGCGGGCGCAAAAGGCCGCGCAGGATAACGTTGACCGCGAAGCTTTGACCTCGGGCCAGCCGGTCGGGCGCTTCGTCGGCGACAGTTACCGCTATTCGATGCCGATCGTCCTCGGCGTCACCGAAGGCGCCGCCGCCGAGGTTTGCCACACCTGCCACGAAGGCATGGGCATGAAGGACGGCGAGGTCATCGCCGTCCTGTCCAGTTCGCTCTCGGTCGAGCAGGAGCGCCGGCAATTGATGGACGTCATCACGTCGCTGATCGTCGGTGGGCTGGCCGCCGCCATCGCCGCCGTGCTTGGCGTACGGTGGATCCTGGGCAAGGTCATCACCCGCCCGATCGGCGCCATGATCGGCGTCATGGAGCGTCTGGCGGATGGCGACACCTCGGTCGAGGTCGGCTTCATCGACCGCCGAGACGAGGTCGGCGACATAGCCCGCACCGTCCAGGTGTTCAAAGTCCATATGCTGGAAACCGACCGCCTGCGCGACGCCCAGGAACGCGAGCGCCAGCAGGCCAGCCGGGACAAGGCCGCCGCTTTGCAATCCATGGCCGACGAATTCGACCGCACCGTCAAAGTCAAGGTGGCCGGGGTCGAAGCCGCCACCACCGGCATCCGCACCAGCGCGCAATCGATGGCGGCGCGCTCGGAGCACAGCGGCAGCCGTTCGGTTGATGTCGGTGGCGCCTCGAAGATCACCACCGAACGCTCGAACGCCGCGGCCGAGGCCACTCGCCAGTTGGCCCAATCGGTCAACAGCGTGGCCCGTCAGGTCAATCAATCGACGCAGATCGCCCGGCAGGCGGTGGACGACGTCAGCACCACGGCACAGCGCATGGTGGAACTGTCGCAAGCCGTGCAGGCCATTGGCGAGGTGGTTA
>DATGZW010000344.1:0-2967 GCA_035297005.1 Patescibacteria group bacterium | reverse complement strand
CCAACGCCGTCGAGCCGGTGGCGGCGCTGCTGTCGGCGGTGCAGGCGGGGCATGCGGTGCTGCCGACCACGCTTGATCCGCTGGGTGACGCCTTCGCGTTGCTGGTGGATCGCTACCGCCCGGAGTGGGTGGTACTGAGCGGTACGGGGGATCCGGCCTGGGCCGCCGCCTACACCGAAAACGCTTGCGGTGGGCTGCGTCAGTTGCGCCGGCGCAACTGCGAGGCGTCGCCCCTGCACCCCGATCTGGCGGTGCTGCTGACCACTTCGGGCTCGACTGGCAGCCCCAAGCTGGTGCGGCTGTCGCGCAGGGCGGTGGCGGCGAACGCCCGCCAGATTGCCGCCGCCTTGGCGATGACCAGCCAGGATCGGGCGGTCAGCCTGCTGCCGCTGGGCTATTCCTTCGGGTTGTCGGTGTTGAACAGCCATTTGCAGGTGGGTGGCAGTGTGGTGCTGACGGATCGCTCTCCCGTCGAGGCGGAGTTCTGGGCCGATGCCGCCGCCTGCGCAGTGACGACGCTGCCCGGCGTGCCGTTCACCTTTGACATGCTGCGGCGCGTGGGAGCGGCGGCGCGGGCTCCGGCCTCGCTGCGGCGGCTGTTGCAGGCGGGCGGGCGGATGGCATCGCCGATGATCGCCTGGACGCGCGAGGCCTTCGCCGCCCAAGGGGTGGAACTGGTGGTCATGTACGGCCAGACCGAAGCCTGCGCGCGCATGAGCGTGCTGCCGCCCGCCGAACTGGCCGGCGCGGCTGGGGCCGTCGGGTATGCGGTCCCTGAAGGCCGCTTCACCATCAATGCCGATGGCGAGGTGATCTACTCCGGCCCCAATGTGATGATGGGCTATGCCGAAACCCGCGCCGATCTGGCCAAGGGCGACGAGTTGGGCGGCGTGCTGGCGACCGGCGACCTGGGCCGGCTCGACGAGCGGGGGCGGCTGTGGCTAAGCGGGCGTATCAAGCGCATCGCCAAGCCCTTCGGCCTGCGCGTCAGCCTGGATGACATCGAGGCCGCTTTGGCGCCGTTTGGTTCTCTGGCGGTGGCCGGTGACGACACGATTTTATGGGTGGTGGTGGAACGCGGCGACCTTGATGCCCTGCGCGCGTCGGTGGCGGCTTTGGCGGCGCGGATGAAGCTGCCGCCAAGCCTGTTCCGCATCCGTCCGGTGCCCGCCTTGCCGCGCGGCACGAACGGCAAAGTCCTCTACGGCCAGCTTTTGGTGGAGCCATGACGCTGGCCGACGATCCGCTGTGGGGTCCGCCCTTTGCCCTGGCGCAGGAGGCTAAAACCCCGCTGCTGTTGGAGCGGCTCAACGAGCTGACGCTGTGGCACCGTGACCGCTGCCCGGCCTATGCGCGCTATCTGGCGGCGATGGGGATGCCGCTCAAGGCGCAGTCCTTGACCGAGCTGCCGTGGCTGCCGGTGGGGGTGTTCAAGTCGCATGACCTGCGCAGCATCCCCGAGTCGGAGGTGTTCCGCGTGCTGACCTCCAGCGGCACCACCGGGCAACAGGTTAGCCGTATCGCCATCGACCGCGAGGCGGCATTGCTGCAAACCCGCGCCTTGTCGGCGGTGATCGGGGCGCTGGTGGGGCCGCGCCGCTTACCCATGCTGATCATCGACGCGGCGGCGACGGCGGGACGGACGGCGGCATTCAACGCGCGCACGGCCGGGGTGCTGGGGATGATGACCTTTGGCCGCGCCCATGCCTTCGCCTTGACCGACGATATGCAGCCGGACCTGTCCGCGATCACGGCCTTTCTCGATAAGCATGGCCACGAGCCGTTCCTGATGTTCGGCTTCACCTTCGTCGTCTGGGCGCAGTTCCTGCAAGCGCTGGCTGGGCGGGGTTTGGATTTTGGCCAAGGGCTGCTGATCCATAGCGGCGGCTGGAAAAAGCTGCACGACCAAGCGGTCGATAACGGGGCGTTCAAGGCGGCACTGCGTGACGGGCTGAACCTGCGCCGCGTGCATAACTTCTATGGCATGGTCGAGCAAATCGGCTCGATCTTCCTCGAAGACGAGGACGGTTTCCTGCACTGTCCGTCCTTCGCCGAAGTGATCATCCGCGACCCCGCCACCTGGGAACCGGCAGCGGCGGGGCAGACCGGCATCATCCAGGTGTTGAGCATCCTGCCGCGCAGCTATCCCGGCCACGCGATCTTGACCGAGGATCTGGGGGCATGGTTTCCCGAACAGCCGGGCAGCGCTTGGCAGGGGCGGCGGCTGCGGGTGCAGGGGCGCATTCCCCGCGCGGAGCTGCGCGGCTGCGGCGATGTGGGGGGGGGATGATGACCGAGATGCGGCGGTTGCTGCCGGGGGTGGAGTCAGTGTTCACGCTGCCGGAACTCGATGACTGGCTGGCGCTGGGACCGACCTTGGTGCCCTTCGCTCCGCTGGTGGAAGACCTCTGCGCCCGGCTGTCGCAGCGTCTTTTCGCCCATGCCCAGGCACGGCTTGATCCGGGCTTGGCGGCGTTCGCCTTCTGGCTGCGCCCGGCGCGGCTGACCGGGATGCGGCGGGATTTCTTCGCCAATTGCCCCGAAACCTGCCTATCGGTGCCGCGTGGGGTGGTGCTGCATTTCCCGCCCGCCAATGTGGACAGCCTGTTCGGGTATGGCTGGGCCTTGGCGCTGCTGGCCGGCAACCGTTCGATCATCCGCGTGCCGGAGCGGCTGGGGGCGATGGGGCGGCTGTTGCTGGCGTTGATCGGCGAGTCGCTGGCCGACAGTTCGCCTGAGCTTGCTGCCTCCAGCCTGTTCCTCTCCCATGCGCGCGACGACCGGCTGACGGCGGAGCTGTCGGCGCGGGCCGATGTCCGGGTGTTGTGGGGCGGAGACGCCTCGGCGGCATGGTTGCGTGGAATTGCCGCTCGGCCGCGTGGGCGCGACGTGATCTTTCCCGACCGCCAATCGCTGGCGGCGTTGTCGCTTCCGGCCTATGCGGCGGCGGACGAGGCAGCCCGCGCG
>DATGZW010000343.1:0-10469 GCA_035297005.1 Patescibacteria group bacterium | reverse complement strand
CGGCGCGCATCGGCGACCGCCCGATCAAGGGCGGTGACTATGTGTCCTGCGTGGCGCGCGGCGCCCATATGTTCGGGCACGAAGGAGCCGAAAGCGAAATGATCCACGACAGCTTGGGCGATTTCCCGCTGATCGGCTTTTCGGCCAGCGGCGAAATCTGCCACGACCGCCTGTACGGCTATACCGGCGTGTTGCTGCTGTTCCTGTAAGAGGAGGCGTGGCGATGATCCGCCTGTTCGTCGGCCTGGAACTGCCCGCCGACCTGCGCGACCATCTCAGCGGATTGGCCTCTGGTCTGCCCAATGCGCGGTGGACCTCGCCGGGGAATCTGCACATCACCTTGCGCTTCATCGGCGATATCGACGAGGCTCAGGCGGAACTGGTGCATGACTCGCTGAGTCTGCTGCGTGATACCGCCTTCGATCTGGTGGTCCGCGGTTGCGGGGCGTTCGCCTCGGGGCATCGGACGCATACGCTATGGGCCGGAGTCGAGCCGGTGCCGCCGCTGTTGCATTTGCAAAGCAAGGTGGAATCGGCGGTGGTGCGCACCGGACTGGAGCCGGAGGGGCGGCGCTATCGCCCGCATGTCACCTTGGCCCGGCTGAGAAACACGCCGACCGGGCGGCTCCAAAACTTCATCGCCGGCAACAACCTGCTGCGGGCCGAGATCAGGGTCGAGCGGTTCGTGTTGTTTTCCAGCCGGCTGGGGCAGGGCGAGCCGGTCTATACGGTGCTGGCCGACTATCCGTTGACCTGAGCGGCAGGGCCGCACGCCGCCCGGTCTGCCTCGGGGTGGGCTTTCATGAAGATGGCCAAATCGCCGTCCAGGCTGCTCCAATCGACGGATTTGGCGACATAGGCGTAAATCTTGTTCATCAGCCAGGAGCGGTGACGGCAATAGGTGGTCAACGGCACGAAGTCGTGGCCCATCTCGATCTTGGGAGAATAGCCGGTCTGGCCGCTTTGGATCTCCGTCGCGCCCAATGATTCGGCCAGATCCAAGGCCATCGACCACAGGCGGAAATACAGCATCCAGTCCTTCGGCTGCGCGTAATCCATGCCGATGAATTTGTTGATAAGGGTGTCGCCCAGGTCGAAACACAGCATGAAGGCGACCATCTTGCCCTCGACTTTTTCGCGCGCCACCAGGAACACCGCCTGCGGATTGGCGGCGATAAGGTCGAAGAAACGGCGGTTGAGCGTCTCGAACTTGGTGTGGGCGCGCTCGTAGGTCTGCCAGAACAGAGCGAAGATTTCGTCCATGGTGGCGGCGTCGGGCTGGCGGATCACCTCGCTGGTCAAATCGGCGGACTCGGCGCTGCGCCGCAGCTTTTTCTTCAGCGCGTGGCGGCGCGAGGCCTTCAGCGTGGCGAAATAGGCGTCCTTGCTGCCGCCCGGCACCGGGGCGACCATGCCGGGGAAACTGGTCAGACGGAACAATTGGCGCTGCTCGGACACCCAGGCCATATCTTCGGCATAGCTGTTGGGGAAGTCCTTCCACACCAGCATCGGCGCGCCCAACTCGCGGGCCAGTTTATCCGCCGCGTCCTGCACGCAGAGCAGCGCCGCCCGCCGGTCGATGCCGGGCAGCAGGCCGATGGCGCCTTCGTCGGAACAGGGCGAGCCGATGAACAGCGACCGCTGAAACATCACCGCCGGCCACACTTTCCCCACCGCCTTGAACAGCGGCAGAATCTCGGCCGGCATGACCACATCGACGGGTACATCCATCAGGAAAGTGGGCGCAATGCCGACCTCCCGCCCGCCCTGGGAAATCACCCCGTAGTGAAAGCCGAACTGGTCCTGGACGCCGCAGCCTTCCAGCGCCTGATACCACCAAGGGCCTTCAAGCGGCGGCGGGAAGCAGGCGGCCCAGAGTGCTGCGGGGATCTGCGCCTCGGACTCGACGAAACGGACGGAAAAAGAGCACTCGCTCATGCCTGGGCCACCACCAGAGCGGCGCCGATGATGATCAGCACGACGCCGATCCACCGCGTCCGATTGACGTTTTCATGTAAGAGCACCTGCGACAACACCGTCACCGCGACGAAGCTCAGGCTGCCGATGGGATAAGCGGTGCTGACGTCGAGGAATTGCAGCGCCACGGTATAAAGCAGCACTTCCACGACATGCAGGGCGATCCCCAGCCCGATCCACAGCCGCGCGCGGGCGGGCGCCAGCGCCGACTTCTTGAAGAAGGTCTGGGCGAAGCCTTCGATGACGGTGCACAGCAGCGCCAACAGCACGCCGATGGTGGTCTCGGTCATGGAGAGTCGGGCTCATCGGGCCGCGTGACGTGATCGGTGCGGCTGATGAACCACACGCCGACCAGCATGAAGCCGATGCCAAGAATTTGCAGCCCGCCGATCTTCTCGCCCAGCAGCAGCACGGACAGCAGCGTCACCGAGATATAGCTGAGCGCCGTGATCGGCTGGGCGAAGCTGAGGTCGGCGTGGTCGAGCACCTTGAGCCAGTTGACCATCTGCGACAGCAGCAGCGCGACAACGACGATGAACAGCGGCTGATGCAAGGCCGCCAGCACCGTCCCCCACAGCGTCGCCGTCGCCGGCAGGCCCGACACGGCGGTTTTCCACAACAATTGCACCGCCGTATCAAGGGCGATGGCGACGGCCAAGCCGATGATCAGCTTGGCGGGAAAGCGGGACTGGGAACCCATGCGAGCGGCGGACGTCAGACGAACGCCTGCTCGATGGCTTCGCACAGCATGTGGCCGATCAGGATGTGCATTTCCTGGATGCGCGCGGTCACCTGCGAGGGCACGATCAGCAGTGGATCGGCCAAGCCGACCAGCGAGCCGCCATCGCGGCCCGACAGCGCCGCCGCCACCGCGCCGATGCTTTTCGCCGCTTCCAGCGCCCGCAGCACGTTGGGGCTATGGCCCGAGGTGGTGATGCCGATGACCACATCGCCGGAATGCGCGAAGGCTTCGACCTGGCGCGAGAACACCTCGTCGAAGGAAAAATCGTTGGCCGCCGCCGTCAGGATCGAGCTGTCCGTCGTCAGAGCGATGGCCGGCAGGGCGCGGCGGTTGGCCTTGTAGCGCACCACCAGCTCGGCGGCCAGATGCTGAGCGTCGGCGGCGCTGCCGCCATTGCCGCAGAGCAGGATCTTGCCGCCCTCGCGCAGGCTGCGCCGGCAGGCTTCGGTCAGCCGCAGCAAGGGTTCGCGCACGGCTTGGCGGGTCGCCTCGACGATGCCTGCATGCTCGGCGAATTCGGAGTCGAAGAACTCGGCCAGATCCATTTCCTGCCCTCGGGTCGCTTTCAGGGGATGTCGTGCGGTTGGCCTAAACCAAACCGGCGCGGCGGACAACCCCAATCGCATCGACGATGGGGAGAAGCCGAAACGGAACGGGGCTGCCACTTGGAAGCGGCAACCCCGTCACATCGTTACGCCTGCGTGTCGACGCCGGCGTCGCCCGGCTGCGGCTTGGGGCCGCCCTTGGACACGCCGACCATGGCTTCGCGCAGCAGACGGCCATGGATGGTGTAGCCGGTCTGCATTTCCAGAACCACGGTGCCGGCGGTCTTGCTGGCGTCGTCCACTTCCATCATCGCCTGATGGAAATTGGGGTCGAAACGCTGGCCCACCGAGTCGATGCGCTTGATGCCGAAGCGTTCGAACACAGCGACCAGACCGCGTTCGGTCAGCTCGATGCCTTCGACCAGCTTTTGCGCGATGGGGTCGCTTTCGCGGGCCTCGACGGGGATGTTGTCCAACGCCCGGCGCAGGTTGTCGGCCACCGGCAGGACGTCCTTGGCAAAGGACGACACGGCGTATTTGGCGCGATCCTCGGCCTGCTGCTCCAGGCGGCGGCGGACGTTCTCGGTTTCGGCCACGGCCCGCAGGAGCTGATCCTTCAGCTTGACGGCTTCCGCCTCCAGCTCGGCCTCGCGGGCGCTGGGCGCGGACGGCGCCTCGGCGGCGGCCGGCTCGACGGCGGCCACCGTCGCCGCGTCTTCGGCGGCGGTCGCGGCGGTGTCGGGGAGGGGCTCGGGGGTCTGCTGCTGTTCCTGAGTCATGGGATTCCTTTTAAGTCCTCATCCGATCATGCGCCCGATCACCTTGGCGGTGTAATCCACCAGCGGGATGATGCGGGCATAGTTAAGACGCGTCGGTCCGATCACGCCAATGGCGCCAACGATCTGTTCGCGGCTGTTATGGTAAGGCGCGACAATCATGGAGCACCCGGAAACCTTGAACAACTCGTTTTCCGCGCCGATGAAAATCTGCACGCCGTCGGCCTTGTTGGTCAGGTCGAGCATGCGGATCAAATGTTCCTTGGTTTCCAGCGCCTCGAACAGATGGCGGATGCGTTCCAAATCGTCCAGCGCGGTGACGTCGTCAAGCAGATGCGACTGCCCGCGCACGATCAACTGGCCTTCCTTGCCGCCCGCCCACGTGGCCAAACCGGCGGTCACCACCTTGCTGGTCAGGGTGTTCAACTGGCCGCGCTCGGCCTCCAGCTCGCGCAGGATGAAATCGCGCGCTTCGTCCAGGGTCCGCCCCGACAGGCGGGCATTGAGGTAGTTGGTCGCCTCGACCAGCGCCGAGGGCGTCACCCCCTGCGGCAGTTCGAGCACGCGGTTTTCCACCAGCCCGTCATCGGTGACCAGCACCACCAAAGCGCGGCCCGGACCCAGCGGCACGAATTCGATATGTTTCAGCGACACCTGGGTCTTCGGCGCCAGCACCAGCCCGGCGCAGCGCGACAGCCCCGACAGGGTGGACAACGCCTCTTCCAGCAACTGTTCCAGGCTTTTGCCGGTGGCGCGCGATTGGGCGTCAAGCTTTTCGCGCTCGATTTCCGGCACCTTGCCGACTTCCAGCAAGCCGCTGACGAACAGCCGCATCCCCGCTTCGGTCGGCATCCGCCCCGCCGAGGTATGCGGCGCATAAAGCAAGCCGGCCTCTTCCAAATCGGCCATGACGTTGCGGATGGTCGCCGGAGACAATGCCACGCTGAGCCGGCGCGACAGCGTACGCGAGCCGACCGGCTCGCCGGTTTCGACATAGGCGTCGACGATTTGGCGGAAGATCTCGCGCGACCGCTCGCTCAGTTCCAAGACATTCTTGCTGCGCGTCATGCCGGTGGCATCTCTCGGAAATTCAGCGGTGCTGAAATTTAGTGTCGGACGGAGCAGGCGTCAATCCAGCCTCTGGACCGCCGCTCGCGTCCGACACTGGACGCAGCCGCCGCCAAAGGCTAGCTTGCAGTCCGCTTCCGCTAAAAAATTCAGGTGATTTCATGAGACCGTCGGGCCGCTTGCCGAACCAGCTCCGCAACATCGTTCTGGAGCCGGGCTTCAGCAAATATGCCGAGGGCTCCTGTCTGGCCCGCTTCGGCGACACCCATGTGCTGTGCACCGCCTCGGTCGACGAGCGCGTGCCGCCGTTCCTGCGCAACAGCGGCAAGGGCTGGGTCACCGCCGAATACGGCATGCTGCCGCGTTCGACCCACACCCGCACCGACCGCGAAGCGGCCAAGGGCAAGCAGTCGGGCCGCACCCAGGAAATCCAGCGTCTGATCGGCCGCAGTCTGCGCGCCGTGGTCGATTTGCCGGCCATGGGCGAGCGTCAGATCAAGGTCGATTGCGACGTCATCCAGGCCGATGGCGGCACCCGCACCGCCGCCATCACCGGATCCTATGTGGCGCTGTATCTGGCCTTCCAGAAGATGGTGAGCCTGGGCATCCTGTCCGCCGTGCCGATGGCGGGGCAGGTCGCCGCCGTCTCCTGCGGCTTGTATAAGGGCACCCCGGTGCTCGATTTGGACTATGCCGAGGACTCCAACTGCCAGGCCGACGCCAATTTCGTGCTGACCTCGGACGGCCGCATCGTTGAAATCCAGGGCACCGCCGAAGACGTTCCCTTTGCTCAGTCCGAGTTTCTGGCGCTGCTGGATCTGGCTCAGCAGGGCGTCGCCGAGTTGGCGGCGCTACAGCGGCAGGTGCTGGGGCTGTGAGCGCCCGGCATTTTGAAGGGGGCAAGCTGGTCATCGCCAGCCACAACCCCGGCAAAGTGCGCGAGATCGGCGAGCTGCTGGCTCCCTTTGGCGCCAAGGTGGTGTCGGCGGGCGAGCTTGGCCTGGATGAGCCGGAAGAGACCGGCGTCACCTTTGCCGAAAATGCCGAATTGAAGGCCCGCGCCGCCGCCCTTGCCTCCGGGCTGCCGGCGCTGGCCGACGATTCCGGTCTGGCCGTCGATGCCTTGCTGGGAGCGCCGGGGATTTTCTCGGCGCGCTGGGCCGGTCCGTCCAAGGACTTCGGCCACGCCATGCACAAGCTGCAAAGCGAGATCGGCGACAATCCCGACCGCCGCGCCCAATTCGTTTGCGCGCTGTCATTGGCCTGGCCGGATGGCCATGTGGAAACCTTTGAGGGGATCGTTCACGGTACCCTGGTATGGCCGTTGCGCGGCGCTCATGGCTTCGGCTACGACCCGATGTTCCTGCCGAAGGATCGTTCGGAAACCTTTGGCGAGATGACTCCCGCCGCCAAACACGCCATCAGCCACCGCGCCGACGCCTTCCGCAAGCTGGTGGACGCGTGTTTCAAGGGGTGACGCGATAAAGTCCCCCTCTCTCGAAATCGGGAGAGGGGGATTTAGGGGGTGAGGGAACCTCCGTTAAGTGCGTTCCGGCATCGACGATTTCCGCGCTGCGCGCGTCCCTCACCCCAGCCCTCTCCCGCCTGCGGGAGAGGGGGAAACAAAGGTATCCCCCGTGACCGACGCCTTCGGCATTTATCTGCATTGGCCGTTCTGCCTGTCGAAATGCCCCTATTGCGACTTCAACAGCCACGTCGCCGCGTCGATCGACCAAGCGGCGTGGCGGCGGGCGTTGCTGGCCGAACTGGATCATTTCGCCATCGAGACAGCCGGGCGCCGCGTCACCAGCATCTTCTTCGGCGGTGGCACGCCGTCGCTGATGGATCCGGCCACCACCCAGGCTCTGCTGGAACGCATCGCCGCCCGCTGGCCGCTGGCCGAGGGTGTCGAGATCACCCTGGAGGCCAATCCCGGCACCATCGACGCCCAGCGCTTCCGCGACTTCCGCGCCGCCGGAGTCAATCGCCTGTCGATGGGATTGCAGGCGCTGAACGATACCGATCTGCGCTTCCTGGGCCGCCGCCATGACGTGGCGGGGGCGCTGAATGCCGTCGAATTGGCGCGCGGCATCTTTCCGCGCATCTCCTTCGACCTCATCTATGCCCGCCCCAGTCAGACGGTAGCGGGGTGGGAGGCCGAATTGCGCCAAGCCATCGCTTTGGCCGCCGATCATCTGTCGCTCTATCAACTGACCATCGAGGAAGGCACAGCCTTTCACCCGGCCCATGCGCGCGGCGATTTCATCCTGCCCGACGAGGATGCGTCCGCCGAGATGTTCGACCTGACGCAAGAGCTGTGCGACGCCGCCGGTCTGCCGGCTTACGAGGTGTCGAATCACGCCAAGCCGGGGGCCGAATGCCGCCACAACCTGCTGTACTGGCAGGGCGGCGATTACTTAGGCATCGGACCGGGCGCGCATGGCCGGCTGACCGATCCGTCGGGGACCGCTTGGGCGTTGAAACAGTACCGCGCTCCCCAGCGCTGGCTGTCCGAGGTTGCGGCGCAAGGACACGCGACGCAAGAACGCACCCGCCTGACTGTCGAGGAGCGCTGCGAGGAACTGGTGATGATGGGGCTGCGCCTGCGCGACGGCCTGTCGGCTGCCGCCTTCGCCGCCCATGCTGGCCGTCCGCTGGAACAGGCGCTGAACCGCTCTGGCTTGGCGGCGATGACCGAGGACGGCTTCGTCACCTGGACCGGCGACCGCCTTCAGGCGACCCCGAAGGGCCGCCTGGTGCTCAATGCGGTGATTGCCGAACTGTTGATCTGAGGCCGCGCCTCAATACGCCGCCGAGAACGCCGCCGGAGCCGGGGCGATTTCCTTGACCGGCGCGCCCGGCACCACCTCGTCGATGGCATAGCCGCGCTCGGAGGTGCCATCCGGCAACAGGCGGAACAGCCCGTCCACCCCGGCAAAACCCAGCGGATTGGTCAACACCGCCGCCGAGAAATCGTGCGGGCCGCGCCGCGCCAGCACCGCCGCCAAAGCCGTGGCGTCATAGCCCAGCGAGGCGATGCGCGGCGGATGGCTGCCGAAGGCGCGGGTATAGCGGGCGTCGAAATCCGCATGTCCAGCCATCGCCGGGGCGGCGTACCACCCCCCCGACAAGGCCGGTTCGCTGTTCGGCTTGGAATCGTCCCACAGCATGGTGCCAAGCAGCTTGACCTGCGCCGGATCGATCCCCTGCGACGACAGCATCGAGGCGACACCGCGCAGACGCTGACCCTCGTCAGGCAGCAGCAGGGCGTCGAAGCCGACATCGCCCGGCTTCTTCGGGTCGGTCTTGATCAAACGTTTGATCGGGCCGGTGAAGTCGGGCGCGGCGGGGTCATAATACTGCACCGTGGCGATGGTCGGAGCCACGCTGGGAGTGTTGTACAGCCATTCGACGATGCGCCGGCCATAGTCGTTGCTGGGGGCCAGGATGGCCAGACGCGGACGGTTCTGGGCGCGGGCGTAGTCGATCACCTGGACCGCTTGCGGACCGGGCAGGAAGCCCAAGCTGTAAACGCCATCGCCAACCGCCGTGCGGTCGGAGGTGAACGACACCATGTTGAGGCCGTTCTGGCGGGTAATCATCGCCGCCGCCTTGGCCTCGCCGGCAAACAGCGGACCGATGACGATGTCGGCATGCTGGGCGACAGCCGCTTGCGCGGCGGCAACGGCGCCCTCGGGCGTGCCCTTGGTGTCGAACGGCAGCAGGGTGAAGGTATCGTCGCCGATTTCAAACATCGCCATCTGGGCGGCGTTGAGCAAGGCGGTGCCGACCACG
Source organism: Patescibacteria group bacterium (assembly GCA_035297005.1). GTDB lineage: Bacteria > Pseudomonadota > Alphaproteobacteria > Rhodospirillales > Magnetospirillaceae > DATGZW01. The sequence continues at coordinate 1,566 of DATGZW010000343.1, read as the reverse complement.
GCTTGCGGGCCGGTCAGCGGCACCAGCACCGCCGCCGTCGCCGAGCGGTTGACCGGCGGCGGCATCATCGCCGCCGGAGGGGGCGCTTCGACCAGCGGAGGCGGCGGAGGCGCGGCCTGAACCATCGGCGGCGGAGCCGGCGGCGGCACCGGAGCCGGCAAAGATGCGGCGGGCGGGTTGGCCGGCTTGGTTCCGCCGACACTCGGTGGTAAATGTGTGCAGGCGGTGACCAAAAAGCCCAAGGTCAGCGCGCAGGTGAGCCGGGCGGCATAGCGAGGCATAAACAATGCGGGACGGCGCAAAGGCAGTCTCCCGATCCAATTCGTCAGCGGGTGACCAGCCTACCCACACGGTGCCGGGAAGTAAACCTGCACCGGGGCTCTATCTGGTGGCAACTCCGATTGGTAATCTGGATGACATCACGCTGCGCGCGTTGAAAATCCTGCAAGGCGCCGACGTGGTCGCCTGCGAGGATACGCGGGTAACCGGAAAACTGCTGTCGTTGCTGGGCATCTCGGCCCAGTTGACGCCCTATCACGAACACAACGCCGAACGCGCGCGGCCCGCCCTGATGGCCCGCATCCGCGAGGGCGGGGTGGTGGCGCTGGTGTCCGACGCCGGCACGCCGCTGGTGTCCGACCCCGGCTATCGGCTGGTGCGCGCCTGCATCGAGGACGGCCTGATGGTGACCAGCGCCCCCGGCGCTTCGGCGGTGCTGACGGCGTTGCAGCTATCCGGCCTGCCCAGCGACCGCTTTCTGTTCGCCGGTTTCCTGCCGACCAAGCAAGGCGCCCGCCGCGCCGCTTTGGCCGAGCTGTCCAAGGTTCCGGCGACGCTGGTATTCTACGAATCGCCGCGCCGCCTCGACGACTGCCTGCCCGACATGGCGGCGGTGCTCGGCGGCGGGCGCGACGCCGCCGTCGGCCGCGAACTGACCAAGATGTTCGAGGAAGTGCGGCGCGGAACATTGGACGAGTTGGCCGCCCATTACAGCACCACCGATGCCCCCAAGGGCGAAGCGGTGATCGTCGTCGGCCCGCCCGGTGCCGAGGCGGCGACCAGCGAGGCCGATCTGGACTCCCAATTGCGCCAAGCCATGACCGAGCATTCGTTGCGCGATGCCGCTGCCCTGGTCTGCGCCGCCACCGGCCTGCCCAAGCGCGAGGTCTATGCCCGCGCCGTGCTGCTGACCAAGGCCGACGGGTGAGCGCCACGCCGAACCTGACCGCCCGCCAACGGCGCGGCCATGCCGCCCGCCGGCGCGGCTTCTGGGCCGAAGCGCTGTGCGTGTGGTCGTTGCGCCTGCGCGGCTATGCCATTATCGGGCGCAGCGTGGTCACCGGGCGCGGCACCGGAGCCGGGGAAATCGACATCATCGCCAAGCGCGGCCGCCTGCTGGCCTTCATCGAGGTCAAGGCGCGGCCAACCTTCGACCAAGCCGCCCATGCCATTTCTCCCCAGCAATGCCGCCGCCTGTCGCGCGCAGCCAGCGCCTTTCTGGCCCGCCGCGGCGAACTGGCCGATTGCGCCATCCGCTTCGACGCCATGCTGGTCGCGCCATGGACG
>DATGZW010000342.1:0-7531 GCA_035297005.1 Patescibacteria group bacterium | reverse complement strand
TTGGGCAGGAAGACGATATCGAAATGGGCGGCTGCCTGCTGACTACCGAGACGGCGGCGGCGCTCAGCCAGATTAATTTGATGGATCTGCCCAAGGCTCCGGCCCCGCGCGTGCTGCTGCTGGATCGCCCGGATGTGCCGGTCGGGGCGCAACTGGCGTCCAGATGGCAGGCGCTGGGGGCCGAGGTGCGGGTTGAGCCTTTGGTCGGCTACCGCGACATGATCCGCAACGCCGCCCATCTGGCCCAAGCGCCGCATCAGGTGTTGGCTTTCCTCACCGACTGGCTGGCCGAGGGGGTGACTCCGCTGCCGGAATCGCCGCCGTCTGCGGTCGCTCCACCGTTGCGGCTGATTTTGCCCGATGCCATCGAGACGCCGGTGTTCTTTGGCCGCAACGATACCCTGTTCGGCATCGAAAGCACGCCCATCCGCACCGCTACCGCCGCCACCCGGCCGGCTGTGCTGTTCCTCAACACCGGCGCCAACAACCATATCGGCGCCAATCGCCTGACGGTCAAATTGGCGCGGGATTTCGCCGCTTGCGGCTTTGCCTCGCTGCGCATCGACGTCGCCGGTATCGGCGACAGCAATGCCTGGCCGGGGGCTGCCGATAATTTGATGGACTCCATCGGATCCTGCGCCGACGTGCGGGCGGCCATCGACTGGCTGGAGGCGCGGGGCTATCACCAATGCGTGGTCATCGGTCTGTGCTCGGGGGCGCATCTGGCGTTCAATTCGGCGCTTCTGGACAGCCGGATCAGTGGCATGGTGTTGGTCAATCCGCAGCTGTTCGTGTTCACCGAGCAGGATAATCTGGGGCTGTGCAAGCGATGGCTACAGCAGGCGTGGCAGGTCATGCTGCGCAGCAAAATCAGCCTGGCGCCCTATACGCCCAAGAGCCTGCGGCGGATCTTCAAGCGGACGGCGGCCAAGGTCGCCAAGAACAGCGAGCTGTCCACTTTGTTCGGGCGCTTGGCCAATCGCGGCGTCGAAACGCTGTTGGTCTATTCGGGGGACGACATCGGTCTGGATGTCCTGGAGATCCATCTGGGGCCACGCACCAAGATCCAGGACAACCACCGCAATATCCGTCTGGAGATCATCACCGGCGCGGATCACACCATGGCCAAGCGCTGGGCGCGCGATCATTTGGCGGTAGTGCTGGGGCGGTTCCTGCTCTCGACCGCTCCGCCGGTGGAGGTGCCACAGTGTCAAGCGGTGGTGCGGTCGCATTGACGGCAGACATCTGCCAAGGGGCGGGTGGCGCGCCATGTATCGCCGATGACCGAAGACCTTAATATTTCTGTTTTTCTGGATTGGCGAGCGTCTATCGGCAATTCCCACGCTTGTCCTGACGGCGGAGCAATGATGCAAAGAGTCTTATCGGCGGTATTGGCAGGAGGCAATGATGTCATTCTTTAGTGAAATGTTGAAAAATGCGTACCGCGTTATTTTTGTTCTACCTCCGGGAGTGACGTTGATTTGGGTGCGAGGCAAAATATTGGGATGGAGCGGTGCCGCCCCCTTGTGGACGCGGCCATTGAAGCATCCCATCGACGATCTTTACGGGATCGAGACCAGCGGAAATCTTGGCTATACACAATTGAATTCGGGCAAGCCGTCGGACGTCTACACCACCTCTTATGGCGGCTCGCAGCCGAGTATCGTTCGCAAGATTTTGACCCTTGTGCCGAATTTGGAACAGTCGACCTTCCTCGATCTGGGCTGCGGTAAGGGCCGCATTCTGGCGGTCGCCACCGAGTTTCCGTTTCGCCATATCGTCGGGGTCGAGCTGGCTCCCAGTCTGGCGCCGATTGCCAGGAGCAATGCCGCGATCATGCGCGAGCGCTTCCCCGAGCGTACGCCGATCACGGTGATCGAAGGCGATGCGGTCGAGACCCCGCTGCCCGAAGGGCCGTTGGTGGTGTACTTCTATCAGCCCTTTTATCGCGCCCTGATGAAGAAGGTGCTGGCCAATCTGGAACGGGCGATTCTGACCAATCCCAGCCGCCCGGTCTATGTCATCTCCTATAACCCGGTGGACGCCAGTCTGTACGATGGATCGCCGGTGTTCCGCCGCTATTACGCGGCCAATCTGCCGTTCGCGCCCGAGGAATTCGGCTGCGGCGCGGCGTTCGAGGATCGCGATGATTGTGTGGCGGTATGGCAGAGCTGCGGCCCGCATATCGTACCGATTCCGTCGGGCGCCGATGTGAAAATCCGTGTCATCCCGCCTGGACGGCGGGCGGAAGTGGTTCCCGCCGAGGAATCTTCTCTGCCGCGCTAACGAAAAAGGAGGGGCTTAAGCCCCTCCCTTCCGCGCTGGTGGCGTTGCTCAGTGGTGGATGTAATGGTCCATATGGGCCAAATCCGCCAGGGTTGGTGTCGAGTCGTGTCCGCTTACGCCGGTGCTGGCCGTGGCAGGGACGGCGGCCTCGGCATGGGTGGCCCCGGTGGTGAAGGTCAGCGTGCCGTTGGTCAGCATCGGCGCGTCATGCGGGTCGCTGTGGCCCAACCCGGCGGTGTTGACGGCGTCGGTCGCCGCCAGACGGTGGCCATCCACCTTGAGCGAGCCGACATACAGGGCGTTGGACCCCGTGGTGACGGTGTCGGTCTGGATGGCAACCTGATGGGTGCCGGTGGACAGGCCGAAATTGCCGCTCAGGGTGATGTTCTGCCAGACTCCGGCATCGTGCGGGGCGGTCGCGGTTTGCTCGCCCCCGACCGGCTTGCCATCAACGAGAACGTGGAACGTGGTGTTCGCATCGGCCGAGGTGTGAATGACGATGCTGTCATGCGCCGCCGCCGGTGCGGTGGTTGAAGTGGTCGGAGCTGGGGCGGTCGTCGCCACCGGGGCAGGGGTCTGAACCGCCGCCGCCACAGCCGCGCTGCCCGTGCTGAAGGTCAACGAGCCGCTGGTCAGCATCGGCGCGTCGCTGGCGTCGCTATGCCCCGCCGAGGCGGTGTTGACGGCGCTGATGGCAGGAAGGACGGTGCCATCGACGCTCATCGAGCCGACATAGAGGGCGGTGTTGGTCGCCGCCGAGGCGTTGTCGGCTTGAAGAACGATTTGGTGCGAGCCGCTGGCGAGGCCGAAATTGCCGCTTAGCGTGATGTCCTGCCAGGTGCCGTTGTCATGTGCGGCGGTGGCGGTCTGCTCGGTGCCGACTGCCTTGCCGTCGACGAGCACATGGAACGTCGCCGCACCATCGGCCGAGGCATGGATGACGATGGAGTCGCTACCTGCCGCCGCCGTGCTGGTCGGAGCCGGAGTCGCCGTCGCCGTCGGAGCCGGGGCGGGAGTCGCGGTGGCGGTCGGAGCTGGGGTCGAGCCACCGCTGCCGATACCGCCGCCCGAGGGCACCAGCGGACCGGGATAGGCTGACGACGCCAAGGTCTGGCTGCCGGTGTTGGTCACCGAAGCGGCGCTGTCGCCATTGGTCAGCATCGGATGGCCATTGGCATAGAGGGTATTGTTGGTCATCGTGACCTGCTCGGGACCGGCGCCGGTGATCAGCACGCCGGCGGCTTCCGGGTTGAGGATCTGGTTGTTTTCAAGGACCACGCCTGTGATGGTTTCGCTGCCTGCCTGCGAATTGTAGACGGTGATGGCCCCATGCCCCGAGGCGGAGCCGCCAGCATTGATCAAGGTGTTGCCGTTGACTGTGACGTTGCTGACGCCCTGGGTGTGCCATTCGGCTTCGGCCGAGATGTAGATGCCGGCCATGCCGTTGCTGCCGCCTTCGACGTGGTTGCCGGTCATGGTGACGTTGTCCCCGCCGACCACCGACATGCCGCGCCCGCCGACGTTGTTGAGGACGGAGTTGCCTTGGATGGTGATGTCGTGGGAGATCGGCTGCCCAGTGTAGCTGACCACAGAGATGCCATCATCTCCGGAGTTTTTGACCAGATTCTCCGAGATGGTGATGTTGTGCGAGCCGTCGGTAGTGTGGATGGAGTCGGCCAGCGTATTCTCGACGGTGTTGTTCAGCACCTGGCCGTTGGAACTGTTGTCCGAGACGATGCCGACGCTTGCCGAGCCGTTGATATGGACATTCTGGATCGTGTAGTTGGTCGCGCCTGACGCCCAGACCATCCCCGACTGGAAGGTGTCCAAACGTCCGGCGGAATTGTTGCCGTCCAGCTGCAGATTTTCGATCGAGCCACCCGAACCGGTCAGGATCACGCTCTCATTAGCGGGGGTCAGCGCCTTGAGAATCGAGCCGTCGCCGCTGCCGGCCACAGCAATGCCGTTGGCAGTCAGGTTCCCAGAATAAGCAAAAGTACCAGGCGGAATGTATACAGAGTCACCATTTGCGGCAGCATAATCGAAAGCCGCTTGGATGGCATTGTGGTTGTCGGTCTTTCCGTCGGCAACGGCGCCATAGCTAAGGATTGAAACGATCAAAACTCACCTCTGAATAATTATTAGTACTGGTTAGCGACTAGTTAACCTTAACATCATGTTAAGATTGCCCGTCGCTGCTGGATAAACACTATGTCCGGCGGATTAACGTAGTGTGAATATTGCTGGTCACGAATTGGGGCAGGTCGTTGCCCGAGGTGTCCGACGGCGTTTTAGAGATACCCGTCAGGCGGGCATGCGACCACAGCATCGACGCCTGTCGGTCCGCCATGGCGGTCTATCGGCAATGTCGCTTGGTTGATAAAAAAATTACCATGATATCAGTAATGTAGGATGGGCTTGTGGAGCGCCGAAGCGGGGCCTGATGGCGGCCTTGGCGGCACCACCATCGATGGCGCGATGCCCTCTTTTGACTCGATCATCGGGTTTGCGGGGGCTGGCCAGGCGGCACCTCCGCTAAGCCCTGCGAGGGGTGTGCTAGTCCCTTCGGGTGCCAAGCCTTGGCAATCATACTCCATCTGCTTAGGTTGATTGAGTAGAGGCTTTCAAGGACACTCGCCATGAAGAAGCGACACTGTAATTAATGTAAGCCGCCATATGATGGCGGCTATGGCGATATATTTGTAGTTATAATGGTATTATGACAGTATATACCATATTTGGTACGCGTATGTATTGTCTAATGCGCCATATTTTGGCAGCGATGTCTCATCGTCATGGTCTCCTCATGTCTCACCCGGCCCGCAAGCATCACGATGTCTCTCTCATGCGAGGATGATGTTCCATGCGTGTTGCCCTTATTCATTATTGGCTGGTGAAAAGCCGTGGTGGCGAGAAGGTGCTCGACGCCTTGTGCGAGCTGTTCCCCGACGCCGATATCTTCACCCATGTCTACGACCCGGCGGCGGTATCCGAGACGATCAGGCGCCATACCGTCCACACCACCTTCATTCATAAGTTGCCGGGGGCGATCCGCCATTACCAGACGTACCTGCCGCTGATGCCGCTGGCGTTGGAGGCGCTGGACTTACGTGCCTACGATTTGGTGATCAGCAGCGAATCCGGGCCGGCCAAGGGAGTGCTGGTGTCTCCCGAGACCTTGCATGTCTGCTATTGCCACACGCCGATGCGCTATATCTGGGATCTGTACCATGACTATCGCGCCAGTGCCGGGCCGCTGACCCGCCTGCTGATGCCGCCCTTGGTGCATTATCTGCGCCTGTGGGATGTGGTTTCGGCCAACCGGGTCGATCAGTTCATCGCCAATTCCTCGGCGGTGGCGCGCCGCATCCAACGCCATTACCGCCGTCCCAGCCGGATCATCCATCCGCCGGTCGATGTCGATGCCTTCGTGCCGGTGGCCCAGCCCGACGACTTCTATCTGGTGGTCGGCCAGTTGGTCCCCTATAAGCGCGCCGAACTGGCGGTCGAGGCGTTCAATCGCCTGGGTCGCAAGCTGGTCGTCATCGGTGACGGCCCGCAGTTGAAAGCCTTGCGTGCTCAGGCCGGGCCGATGGTCAGCATCCTGGGGCCACAGCCGTTCTCTGTGCTGCGCGATCATTACGCCCGCTGCCGTGCCCTGGTATTCCCCGGCGAAGAGGATTTCGGCATTGTTCCGGTCGAGGCCATGGCCTCGGGCCGTCCGGTCATCGCCCTGCGCAAGGGTGGCGCGCTGGACACCGTGGTCGAGGGACTCTCCGGCCTATTTTTCGATCGGCCGGAGCCGCAAAGCCTGATGGACGCGGTGATCCGCTTCGAGGCGGCGGAACACGATTTCGACAGCGCCGCTATCGTTGCCCATGCCCGCCAGTTCGACCGCAGCCGCTTCCTTGCCGAAATGCGCGAAGTTCTCGACCGTGGCTGGGCCGGTCGCGGGGGCGGCAATGCCGTCCTTCCTTATGGCGCGGCCCTGGGTCGAGACGCCGGCCATCCCCCATTCAATGATGCCGCTCTGGCGGCCAACAATCCTCATCGTTGACTCGGAGACCCCGTGATGAACGCTCGCAAAATCACTCCCGTCATCTTGTCCGGCGGCGCCGGAACCCGGCTGTGGCCGCTGTCCCGCGAACACTTCCCTAAGCAGTTGCTGGCGCTGTCCGGCCCGCGCAGCATGCTGGAGGAGACGCTGCAGCGCTTCGCCGATGTGACCCGCTTCACTCCGCCGTTGATTATCACCAACGAAGCGCTGCGCTTCCCGGTGGCCGAGCAGTTGCTGCATTCGGGGATCACCGGCGGCTCCATCGTGCTGGAACCGGTGGCCCGCAACACTGCTCCGGCGGTGGCGGCGGCGGCGTTGATGGCGGTGGCCGCCGATCCCGAGGCGATGATCCTGGTGGTTGCCTCGGACCACGTCATCGGCGACGTTCCCGGCTTCCTGAACCGGGTGCAGGCGGCCTTGCCGGCGGCGCAGGCGGGGCGGTCGCTGGCCGAGCGTCAGACCGATCCGCAATTCGTCCGTTTGGGGGCCGAGGCTTTCGCCGCCTCGCCGAAGATCTCGGTCGATTACGCGGTGATGGAGCACACCGACCGCGCCGCCACAATTCCTTGTGATATTGGTTGGGCCGATGTCGGCTCGTGGGGTGAATTGTGGGCCATCGCTGATAAGGACGCCGACGGCAATGTGGTCATCGGCGACGGCATGGCCGAGCGGGCGCGCAATTGCTATATCCGCAGCGACCACAAGCTGGTGGCGGTGCTGGGCATCGATGATCTGGTGGTGATCTCCACCGACGACGCGGTGCTGGTGATGCCGCGCCAACGCTCGCAGGACACCCGGCTGGTGGTGGACCGGCTGCGCGACGCCAAGCGCTCGGAACTGACCAGCCACAGCCGCGTGCTGCGACCCTGGGGTTCGTACCAGTCGATCCAGACCGGAGAGCGCTTCCAGGTCAAGCAACTGACCATCAATCCGGGCGGCAAGCTGTCGCTGCAAATGCATTATCACCGCGCCGAGCATTGGGTGGTGGTCAACGGCACGGCGCTGGTGACCCGCGACGACCAGACCCTGATGCTGCGCGAGAACGAATCCATCTACATCCCTGCCGGAGCCATGCACCGCCTGGAGAATCCCGGCAAGGTGCCGCTCAACCTGATCGAAGTGCAGTCGGGCGGCTATCTGGGCGAGGACGACATCGTCCGCGTCGATGACGTCTATGGGCGGGTTGCC
>DATGZW010000341.1:0-2941 GCA_035297005.1 Patescibacteria group bacterium | reverse complement strand
TGCCTGTTCGACGAAGCGGCGCGAGGTGATGACGGTGGCGATGCGCCCGGCGCGGCAGGCCGACAGCACGGCGTCGGTGCCGCTGGAGAAGTTCAGCATGGCGGGGACGCGCCCCGTTGCTTGCAGGGCGAAAAAGGTCGCCACCGTGGCCGAGGCATTGGGCAGCAGCAGGCCGATGGTTTCGCCGGGGGCGGTGGCGCGGGCCAGCGAGCGGCCCAAGGCCAGACTGCCGACGATCAGGCGGTCATAGCTCAGCGGCTTGCGGCTGATGTCCTCGACCGCCGGAGCGTGACCGCCCTGGATGGCGGCGGCGTCGAGCAAGGCCTCGAACAGCGTTCGGTGGCGGTGGGCGGTCTCGAACATCATGTTGGACATGACATCGTACAAGGCTTGGCTGATGGCTTGGCGGCGCAGGCGGCCCTTCAGCGTCGCATCCACATGGAAGCGGCGTGGCGGCAGGATGGTCAGAGTGATGCGCGGGAACCAGCGCCGCCGTACCTTGCCGCGCAGCCGTGAGAACGGCGTGTACTGCGCCCCGTCGATGCGGATCGGCACGATAGGGGCGTCGGCGCGGTCGGCGATCATGCCGGGGCCTTCATAGACCTTCATCAACGAGCCGGTGGTGGTGATGCGGCCTTCGGGGAAGATGACCAGATGGCGGCCCTGCTGCACCGCGTGGATCAGCGCTTTGGTCGATAGCGGGTTGGTCGGGTCGATCGGGAAGGCATCGACCACGGCCAGGAACGGGCGCACCCACCACAGCCGGGCGATGAAGGTGTTGACGGCGAAAGTCGGCTTACCCGGCAGGAACGCCGCCATCAGCACGGCGTCGAGGAACGAGACGTGGTTGACGACGATGACGGCGCGCTCGCCGGCTTGTTTGAGGTGGTCGAGGCCGAGCACCTCGACTTGGTAGAGGCGGCGCAGCAGCCACGAGAACACGCCCTTGAGCACGGCGTCGGGCAGCAACCCGCAGATATAGACGGCGGCCACCAGATTGCCCACGGCATTGGCCAGGAAGACCTGGGTGACGGAGAATCCCGCCCCCAACATGACGGCTCCGGCGACTGCCGAGCCGACCATGAACAGCGCGTTCATGATGTTGTTGGCGGCGACGGCGCGGGCGCGGCGGTGCTCGTCGCTGCGGCTTTGCAGGATGGCGTAAAGCGGCACGATGTAGATGCCGCCGCAGATGGCGATCAGCAGCAGATCGGCCAGCACCCGCCAATTGGCCGGGCGGGCGAGGAACTCGCCGAGCGGGGCCAGCGCGCCAGCGACGGCGGCGCTTCGGCTGGCATAGGCCAGATCAAAGGCGAACAGCGTCATGCCGATGGCGGCGAAGGGGACATGGCGGGCGGAGATCTCGCCCTTGAGCAGCCGCGCGCACAGCACCGAGCCGATGCCGATGCCCAGCGAGAACATCGTCAGCATCAAGGTGACGGCGTGCTCGTCGGCGTTAAGGACGTCCTTGGCGAAGGCGGGGAACTGGGCCAGGAAGGTGGCCCCGACGAACCAGAACCACGAAATGCCGAGGACCGCCAGGAACACCGGACGGCGCTCGCCCAGGCTGCGCATGACCGTCCAGGTTTCTCCCAGCACATTGGCGCTGACGGTAATTTCTGGGTTGGCGGCGCGGGCGGCGGGCAGGAACAGGCTGGCGGCGAAGCCTCCCAGAGCCAGAGCCATCATCAGCATCGAGACGATGGCCGCGCCGTTGTCGGTGAGGATCAGCAAGCCGCCGGCGATGGTGCCGACCAGAATGGCGAGAAAGGTGCCGCCCTCGATCAAGGCGTTACCGGCGATCAACTCGTCTTCGGCCAGTTGCTCGGGCAGGATGGCGTATTTCAGCGGGCCGAAGAATGTCGCTTGCAGCCCCAGCAGGAACAGCATCGCCAGCAGGAACCACACATTGCCGGTGAACAACCCCCAGCCGCCCAAGGCGCTGACGGGGATTTCGACAAACTTGACCAGCGAGATCAGACGGCTTTTCTCGAAGCGGTCGGACAGTTGCCCTGCTGTCGCCGAGAACAGGAAGAACGGCAGGATGAACAACCCGGCGGCGGCGGTGACTAGGATTTGCGGCGGTACCCCGCTGTTCGCGCCGATGCGGTAGATGACCAGGATCACCAGGGCATTCTTGAACAGATTGTCGTTGGTGGCGCCGAGGAACTGGCTGACGAACAGCGGCAGGAAATGGCGGCGGGCAAGCAGGCGGAAAGCACCCTGGTGCATGAAACCTCGCAGGAGAGTGGTCGCGGCAACCTCTGGCGGGTCGCGGCAATGCCATGATCCACCAAAAAGGTGGATTGGGCGAGAGGCGGTTGCGTCTTAATGGAGAGGTTTAGGCAACTTCTTCGTTTAAAGGAAGCTGCCTAGTTCTCCTGTCATCATATCGGCGCAGAGTTGCTGTCGGCCACCCTAATCCTCGGGCAGAATCGGCGGGAAGGCTTCGGCGGCGGCGATGGCTTCGGGGTGGCGTAGCACATGGTCGCGGTATTGCTTGTCGTCGGTGACGATATGACCCGTCCACCAATTGACCAGATAGGACAGCATCAGCACCGCGTTGGGCAACGCGTCGTCCTCGGAGGGATGGCGGGTGTAGTCGCGGAAGCTGTCATGCACCTGACGGTGGGAGGTCAGATTGGGATAGCCGGAGGTGGCTAGCATGGCCTCCTCGCGGCGGAAATGGCGGTCGGCGTAATCGCGCAAGGTGGCCAGGGTGGCGATGATGACCGGGTGCGGGTCGGGGCTGTCGATGGCGTCGCGCAGGGTGCCGATCAGCGCCAGGATGCGGCGATGGTCATCGTCGATGCTGGCGATGCCCATCTCCAGATCGTCGGACCAGTAATTCCAGTCGAGCTTGTCCTTGAACATTGCGCTTTCTCCGGTCAACCGGCGTCGGCCTTTTCCTTTTCCTTGGCGGCCTGCAGGCGGCGCCAGG
>DATGZW010000340.1:0-4982 GCA_035297005.1 Patescibacteria group bacterium | reverse complement strand
TTACGGATCAGCAAACGGCCGGTCCCGGCCAGCTTGGCCTCGCCGGCGGCAATCGCCGACAGCACCGCCGGAGCCCGCAACACTGCCCCGTTCAACGCCGCCGGCACGCGGATGTTCTTCAGCAGTTGCGGCAAATCGGTGAACAGCCGCAACACCTCGCTGGCCGGTTTGCCCGACTGGACCAGCGCCGCCAGCACCTGCAAGGCGGCGACCAAGCCGTCGCCGGTGGTCGAATATTCCGACAGGATGATGTGCCCCGACTGCTCGCCGCCGACGTTGCAGCCATCGGCGCGCATTTTTTCCAGCACATAACGGTCGCCGACAGCGGTGCGGAACAGCGTCAGCCCCTGCGCGGCGAAGAAGCGCTCCAACCCCAGATTGGACATCACCGTGCCCACCACGCCGCCGCCCTTGAGGCTGCCATTGCGGTGCCAGCTTTGGCCGATCAGCGCCATTACATGATCGCCGCCCAGCACGTCGCCGTTCTCGTCGCACAGGATCAAGCGGTCGGCGTCGCCGTCCAACGCGATGCCCAGATGCGCGCCATGCGCCACCACCTGGCTGCGCATCGCCTCGGTCGACATCGAGCCGCAGTCTTTGTTGATATTGTAGCCGTCGGGCGAGACGCCGACCGGCACCACCTCGGCCCCCAACTCCCACAGAATGGTCGGGGCGACCTTATAGGCGGCGCCGTTGGCGCAATCGACGACGATCTTCAAGCCATCCAGGCGCAAGCCGCGCGGGAAGGTGTTCTTGGTGTATTCGATATAGCGGCCCAGCGCGTCGTCAAGCCGCCGCGCCCGCCCCAGATCCTTCGACGGCACCAGATGCGCGGCCAGACCGTTGGCCATATAGTCTTCGATTTGCATCTCGGCGGCGTCGGACAGCTTGAAGCCGTCGGGGCCGAACAGCTTGATGCCGTTGTCTTCGTAAGGATTGTGCGAGGCGGAGATGACCACGCCCAGATCGGCGCGCATCGACCGCGTCAGCATCGCCACCGCCGGGGTCGGCAGCGGCCCCAGCAGCACCACGTCCATGCCGACCGAGGTGAAGCCGGCCACCAGCGCCGGTTCCAGCATATAGCCCGATAGCCGGGTGTCCTTGCCGATCACCACCGTGTGGCGATGGTTGCCGCAGGTGAAGTAATGGCCCGCCGCCATTCCCAGCTTCATCGCGGTCTCGGCGGTCATCGGCTCGATATTGGCCAAGCCGCGCACGCCATCGGTGCCGAAAAGCTTACGCGTCATGCAGCGCCCCTGAGTGATCATTCCCTCTTTGATTAAAGCATGCGCGCGAGCGAGGGAAGCGCTTTACCGTTCGGGCAGGCGCGCGCAAATGGCTAGTATCCTTCGGTGATCACGCCCCCGCCGTCAGCCCGCCACGCATCGCCCGCCATACCGCCGCCGCTTGCACGGTTTCGGCGACGTCGTGAACGCGGATCATCTGGACTCCCGCATCCATGCCGGCCAACGCCGCCGCCAGCGATCCGGGCACCCGTTGCGGGGCCGGTTCGCCCCGGCTGAGCTTGCCGATGAAGCTTTTGCGGCTGACGCCCAGCAGCAGCGGCACCCCCAATGCGTGGTACAGCGGCAGGCGGGCCATGACCTGAAGGTTATGCTCGACGCTTTTGCCGAAGCCGACACCGGGATCAATGCTCAGCTTGTCGCGTGGAATGCCCGCCGCCTCGCAGGCCGCCAGCCGCGCCGCCAGATAGTCGAAGACGTCGAGCGGCGCATAGTCGTAGCGGGGATCCTGCTGCATGCTTTGCGGGTCGCCCTGCATATGCATGAGGATCACCGCCGCCCCGCTTTTGGCCGCCACCGCCAGCGAATCGGGGTCGCCTTCCAGCGCCGAGATATCGTTGATGATCGCCGCCCCCGCCGCCACCGCTGCGCCCATCACCGGGGCATGGCGGGTGTCGATGGAGACTACCGCGCCGCGTTCGGCCAGGGCGCGCACCACCGGCAACACCCGGCGGCATTCCTCGTCGGGACCGACCGGCGGAGCGCCGGGACGCGTCGATTCGCCGCCGATGTCGAGGATATCCGCCCCCGCCACCAGCAGCGCGATGCCGTGGTCGATGGCGGTTTGATGATCGAAGAACCGCCCGCCATCGGAGAAGCTGTCGGGTGTGACATTGACGATGCCCATGATCTGCGGGCGATCCATCGCCAGACCGGCGAAAGCCGGACGCCGCGCGCCCAACCGCTTGAGCAGCAGGCCGACATGCCGGGCGACCGCCTCGCCCTCGCCCGCCGACCAGTCGAGCAGGTCCGAGAACGTCGCCACCGCCTCGTGAACGCGCCCATCCTGGCGCAGCAGCACCGAGCACAGCGAGAACGACAGCGGCCCGCCGGCCAGGCACCAGCCTTGTTGCGAAATGACCGCCGCCGCTCCGGCGCCGCCCGACAGGGTTCCAGCCGGGGCGACATACAGCCGCCCCGCCGGGTCTTCATGCGGCAAGCCCCGCGGAAGAGCGGGGCTTGCCTGAAGGATGGTTTTGACGTCCAAGCTCATCACGAACCGGGCAACGGCTCCGGCCCCGAGCCGAAGCCCGGCTGGCCCTTGCTGCCGCTGGTCGGCACCGACGAACGACGCGCCGCTTCTCGGGCCTTGCTGCCCGGATCATCGGGGCCGTTGTCGCGCACCACCGGTTCGCCACGCAGCAACTGCTTGATCTCGTCGCCGTTCAGCGATTCGTATTCCAGCAGACCGCGCGCCACCGCATGCAGACCGTCGAGGTTTTCCGTCAAGGTCTGCCGCGCCCGCTGATAACCGGTATCGACGATGCCGCGAATTTCCTCGTCGATGGTCTTGGCGGTCGCTTCCGACACGTTCTTGTGAGTCGCCACCGAATGGCCCAGGAAGACTTCCTGGTTGTTTTCGCCATAGGTCAGCGGCCCCAGCTTATCGCTCATACCCCATTCGGTGACCATGCGGCGGGCCATTTCGGTGGCCATCTTGATGTCCGACGACGCGCCGGTGGTCACCTTGTCGGCCCCGAAGACGATTTCCTCGGCGATGCGGCCACCCATGGCCACCGCCAGATCGGCCTTCAGCTTGGCCCGCGAGATCGAAATACGATCGCCTTCCGGCAGGCGCATGACCATGCCCAGCGCACGGCCGCGCGGGATGATGGTGGCCTTGTGGATCGGATCGGACTCGATTTCGTTGACGGCGACCACGGCATGACCGGCTTCGTGATAAGCGGTCAGGCGCTTTTCTTCCTCGGTCATGACCATCGAGCGGCGTTCGGCGCCCATCATGACCTTGTCCTTGGCCGATTCGAATTCCGACATCGTCACCACCCGCTTGCCGACGCGGGCGGCCAGCAGAGCGGCTTCGTTGACCAGATTGGCCAGATCGGCGCCCGAGAAACCGGGAGTGCCACGGGCGATGATGCGCGGCTCGACGTCAGGAGCCAGCGGCACCTTGCGCATGTGGACCTTGAGGATCTTCTCGCGGCCCAGCACGTCGGGGTTCGGCACCACGACCTGACGGTCGAAACGGCCGGGACGCAGCAAGGCCGGATCAAGCACGTCGGGACGGTTGGTGGCGGCGATCAGAATCACGCCTTCGTTGGATTCGAAGCCGTCCATCTCGACCAGCAACTGGTTGAGGGTCTGCTCGCGCTCGTCATTGCCGCCGCCCAAACCGGCGCCGCGATGACGTCCCACCGCATCGATTTCGTCGATGAAGATGATGCAAGGGGCGTTCTTCTTGCCCTGCTCGAACATGTCGCGGACACGCGACGCGCCGACGCCGACGAACATTTCGACGAAGTCGGAACCCGAGATGGTGAAGAACGGCACATTGGCTTCGCCGGCGATGGCGCGGGCCAGCAGTGTCTTACCGGTGCCGGGCGGGCCGACCAGCAACACGCCTTTGGGGATCTTGCCGCCCAGGCGCTGGAATTTCTGCGGATCCTTGAGGAACTCGACGATTTCCTCAAGCTCCTGCTTGGCCTCGTCGATGCCGGCGACGTCCTCGAAAGTGACGCGGCCGGTCTTTTCCGTCAGCAGGCGGGCGCGCGACTTGCCGAAGCCCATGGCCTTGCCGCCGGTCGACTGCATCTGGCGCATGAAGAACACCCAAACGCCGACCACCAGCAACATCGGGAACCACGACAGGATCAGGTTCCAGAAGGTCTGGCCTTCCTCGCTTTTCGGCATCGCCGTAATGCGCACATTGGCCTGACGCAGCTTGGTGACGATCGCCGGATCTTCGGGGGAATAGGTGCTGAAGCTGCGCCCATCGGTGAAGTGCCCGTTAATCTGTTCGCCCTGGATGGTGACATCGGCGACGCGTCCGCTTTCGACTTCGGTCAGGAAATCGGAATACGCGTAGCTGGTGGCGCTACGCGGCGACGTAGAGTTCTGGAACAGGTTGAAGAGGAGCGCCAACAACACGGCGATGATCACCCACAACACCAGATTCTTGCTAAAATTCATTCAGCGATCCCTCGATGGGCGGGTGCCGAAGCCCCTCCGCCGTCCCTTTTTGACCCTCGGCGATGTCGTCCGAGCGGTTCACAGCTAAAGATAATGACTTCCCTGCCTTAAACAAGGCAATGCCCGAGTCCGGCCAGAGGGTTCGCGGGCGTAAAAGCGAGATGATCGACAAACACGTCCCCAAGCGGCGTACGCTTATACCCCAGGTGAGGCACAGCGGAAACACCATGCTGATCGAAAACACTCGGAAGTCCCAAACGCACCGCGCTGGAGACAGTTGTTTTTCCAACCACGCCCCGAATTGCCGCCCAACCATCGGCGCCCAAGGCCCGAACGACCGCCGGACCGCTGCCGCCCAAGGTGATGGTGAAGCGACGATCCCATAAAACGGTCTGTCCGCCGCGGACCTCCAGCGGGCCGGCGATGACCGCCGGCTCCCGACAGACCACCACGCCGGAGCGGGCGGGGGCAAGCACGCATCCGGCAAAACACCGCCGACCGGTCAAACCAGCGCGCATTTCGGCGTGCAAG
>DATGZW010000339.1:0-13245 GCA_035297005.1 Patescibacteria group bacterium | reverse complement strand
TGGCCGAATGCGCCGCCTCGCCCGCCCCGTTAAGGTCATCGGCGGCCAAGTGGCGCTCGACGTCCTTCAGCAAGGGCCATGTGCTGGTCAGAAACAAGTCCAGTGTTTCCAGCACGTCCTCGCCGAACTCGCCAAAGGCCTGAGTCAGCGGTTCCAGATCGAGCACCGCAAATTTCTCGCTACCCTTTATCGCGCCGGTCATCCCACTCTCCCCTTCCAATGCCCGCCACTGTCGTACCATTCGATGGCAACGGCGGCAATATCCGTGGTTCACGGACGGCGCTCGGCCAGGGCCGCGCCGGCCAAGGCCAGCCAGCCCAGAATGAATGCGCTGCCGCCATAAGGCGCCACGAACCCCACCGCCCAACCGCAGACAGCCATACCATAGAGCGCCCCGCAGAACAGCAGCGAGCCGATGGTGAACAACAGCCCCGATACCACGGCAAGCCGTCCGCCCGAGCCCTGCATCTGCGCCACCGCCAGCAATGCCAGAGCGTGATAGATCTCGAAGCGCGAGGCCTTTTCGGCCAACTCCTGGGGCACTCCGGACAACCCATGCGCGGCATAGGCCCCCATGCCGACCGCCAGCGCGCCGCTCAACCCGGCAACCACGATGAAGCCGCGCCGCCATTTCTCCGCTGTCATGACAGTGCCTCCTGACCAAAAAAAAGGGGCCGAGACAAGCTCGGCCCTTATAAGTTTCTCTTGAGGGAAAATGAGACCGGCATCCGCCAGGGGTGGTCACCGGTATCGAGGAAGATCATATCTGCCCCAGCCAACGTGGCTGTGATGTTCATCACAGCCACCTAATTTCCCCGCACGTCTTCAACCAGAACGGCCAACCGGGTCATATCGCGCACCATCAGAGCATCCTTGGTGCGCTCAACGATGCCGGACTTAGCCAGTTCACTAAGCACGCGCGCCACCGTTTCGCGGGTGGTGCTGACGCGGCTGGCAATATCGGCATGTAGAGGAATCGGCGAAATTACCGCCGTGCGGCCATCGGTGGTGAAAGCCCAGGACTGGCGCAGCAATTCGGCATGGACGCGGTTATTGGCGCCCAGCGTGCTTAGATCCATGATGCGGTCGGTGGATTGGCGGACGATGCGGGCCAACCGCATCATGATGGCCATGCAGATGGTCGGCTTGTGGGCCAAAAGGGCGAGAAACACCTCGTGCGGCATGGCGGCGGTCACCGCGTCGCCGCCATGGGCCATGACAAAGGCCGAACGTGGACCGCCGTCCAGCGCCGCCAGCTCGCCGAAATAGCCGCCCGGACCGATATCGTCCAGCGCCACTTCCCGCCCCGACAGCGAGTAATTGACCACCCGCACCGTGCCCTCGACGATGAAGTAAAGGTCGCGGCTATCGCTTTGGCCGTCGATGATATGCTCACCCATGGCATAGCGTTTCCAGCGCGACTGGCGCACCAGATCCTCGCGCTCGGCCGGCGTCAGGGACGCCAGCAGCGGAATGCCGTCAAAGGAAAAGTTCGCTTCGTGTGCCATGATGATTTTCTGTGGTTGCGGCGATTATCCTAGCGATAAATATCCGCCTTGACGAGAGCCTGTGCGCCCCATCCGGCGCCGCCGATTCACCCGCCCTCCCCCTTGCCGCAATGCGATATGCCAAGATGATTGCGACGGACGTCGAGCACGGCTTGCATTTTGGTTCAAGATTAACGATGGTTCGCCGAAGCCCTTTGGTGGGCGGGCGGCGTTCGCGGGACCGAGGAGACCATCGGCATCGCCCGGGTGTTAAACATCACGGCCCATGTGGCCGGTCCCTCCTTATTTTTGACCAGGAGCTACCGATGAAGACCGTCTACTTCAAGTCCGGCGATGCCGAGTGGAAATACGAGCTGGATGACGTGGAGCACGAGCAGATCATCAAGAGCATCATCGAAGACGGTACCGACTTCGAGGAAATGCTGGATGAATCTCTTGAGATTTTGCGTGACATCTCTGCCATCGACGACGAAGAACTCGACGAAGACGACCAGATCGACCAGACCATTTCTGTGTCTTTTATCTGGCATTATTTCAACAATTTGCCCGAGGGCCAGGGTCGCATCGAAGGCGACGTCGTGCTGATCGAGGACGACGATGGTTCGGGCGTGTCGGTGATGGCCGCCACTGAAGTCATCGACGACGTCAGCGACGAATAGTCATGAGGACTCCCCCGTGGCCTTTGCGCCACGGGGGGCCGCTTGTCGTCTGCATCGGCATGACACCGCCCCTTGACGCGGCGGCATGACGCCGCATTGTGTCGGTCGGGTCACAAA
Organism: Patescibacteria group bacterium; assembly: GCA_035297005.1. Classification (GTDB taxonomy): domain Bacteria; phylum Pseudomonadota; class Alphaproteobacteria; order Rhodospirillales; family Magnetospirillaceae; genus DATGZW01. Next base: position 10,961 of record DATGZW010000339.1, on the reverse strand, counting down.
AATAGAACCCAAAGCCGATATCGTCACCGCAGGCAATTACACGCCGTTAACTTTTGTATATATTAGGGACGTCGGGGGCGTCGCCCGGCGGGACGAACGCAACAGCCAAGGCAGTCATGGTGATGGTCAAGAACACGCTGTCGAACGACGATGTCTCCCGGCTGTTGACCGACCGGTCCGTTGATGCCCGCGTCGAGACCGCCGCCAAGCTGGCCAAGCAGTTCCAACAAGGCGAGTTATCCGGCAAAGAACGCCAGCTAGCCGAGGAAATCTTCCGCCTGATGGTGCGCGACGCCGAGGTGCGGGTACGTCAGTCGCTGGCCATTCACCTTAAGGAAAGTTCGGCCCTGCCGCATGACGTGGCGGTCGCCCTGGCCCAGGACGTCGATACGGTCGCCCTGCCCATCCTGCAATTTTCCAAGGTGCTGACCGACAGCGACCTGATCGAGATCGTGCGCAGTCAGGGCGTGGTCAAACAGGTCGCCATCGCCAAGCGCCCCGACGTCTCCGCCAGCGTGTCGGACGCCCTGGTCGAAACCCACAATCAGGAAGTCGTGGTCAGTCTGGTCGCCAATGACGGCGCCGACATCTCCGATGCGGCGCTACAGCGGGTGGTCGACGATTTCGGCGCCGATACCGATGTTCAGGGCTCACTGGTGCAGCGGGCCAAGCTGCCGGTGACGGTCACCGAACGGCTGCTGACCATGGTCTCGGACCAATTGCGTCATCGTCTCGTCAGCCACCACCAGCTTTCAACAAACGTCGCCGGCGACATCATTACCCAGAGCCGCGAGCGCGCCACCATCACGCTGTCGGCGGGTGCAGACCGCGACGATGTTGAAGGCTTGGTCCGCCACCTCAACGCCAATCAGCGCCTGACGCCGTCGATCATGCTGCGCGCGGTGTGCATGGGCGACATGGCTTTCTTCGAGGCCGGCATGGCCGAATTGGGCGAAGTGCCCCTGGCCAATGCGCAGCGGCTGATCTATGACGGCGGCCCCATCGGCCTGAAAGCGCTGTACGACAAGGCCAAGCTGCCCGAGGTGTTGTTCCCCGCTATCCGCTGCGCCATCGACGTTGCCCGCGAGAACGCCTTTGATGGCGGCGAGCAGGACCGCGAACGCTATTGCCGCCGCATGATCGAACGCGTGCTGACCCAGTACGAGGAACTGGGCGTCACCTTCGATTCGCCCGATTTGGAATACCTGCTGACCAAGATGGACCAACTGCCGACCACCGCAGCCTGATCGGAGGTATCCTGTATTCGCAACTATATACCGTCATGGCCGAACTTGTTCTAGCCATCCACGCGGTAATGCAGCGCGATAATTAAAGTATTATATACCGCCTCACGGCGTGGATACCCGCGACATGCACGGGCATGACGGTTATTATTCATGCGGTCCAGGGTCACCGGCCCTGGCGGGTTTAGGTGGAGCCCATGAAAACCTCACCCCGCCGGCAGGATGATGGTGAACGCCGCCCCGCCATCGGGGGCGTTGGCGGCTTCGATGACGCCGCCATGGTCGCGTATGATGCTCCAACTGACCCATAGCCCCAGCCCAGTGCCCTTGCCCACCGGCTTGGTGGTGAAGAAGGGATCGAACACTTTCAGCAGATGCGCGGAATCGATGCCGGGGCCGTTGTCGCGCACCACCAGCACCACCTTTTCGCCAATGTGCCGGCCACTGACCGATATCAACGGGTTGGGGTGATCCTCCAGGGCATCGACGGCGTTCTGCGCCAGATTAACCATCACTTGATGCAGCGGGCCTTCCATGCCCTCGACCAGCAATTCGGCCGGCATATGGTCGTCGAAACCGATGCCCGGCTTGGCCGATTTCAGCACCCAGTGGACGGCGTTGCGCAATACCTCGGCAAGGTTGAAATGCTGGCGTTCGGCGGGATTGACAAAGGACAGGCGGCGCAGGTTCTTGACGATCTCGGTGACCCGTTGGGCGCCTTCCAGGGTGCCTTCGATCAACGGCTGAAGGTCACCCAGCAGGTCGTCGATCCGTAGCTGGCGGCGCAAGACCTCTCGCTCCTCGCCTTCGACCCCGCCATGAATGGCGTCGAGATAGCGCGCCAGGCGCTCGCGGTAGCGCGACAGCGTGTGGACATTGCCATAGACGAAGCTGATGGGGTTATTCAACTCATGCGCCACCCCAGCGACCAAGCGCCCCAGCGAGGCCATTTTCTCCGCCTGAATCAATTGCTGCTGGGCGTTTTGCAGATCCAGATGGGCGAGGTTCAAGGCTTCGTAGGCGCGGCGCAACTCACCCACCGGGCGACCGACGATGACCATGCCGGGCAGGCGCCGCTGGCGGTCCAACCGCGGTGAGCAATTCATCGTCACCGGATCAGTGTAGCCGCCATGGCTGTCGCGCAGACGGGCCTCGTGCTCGGCGACGATGCCGTTGGGGCGGAATACCCGCGCGTCGTCGTCGTCGAACAACACCGTCAGCGGCTGGCCGACAAGGTCGTCGGTGATGAAGCCGGTGAGCCCCAGCAAAGCCGGGTTGACCTGCTGGATACGCCCCTTGTTGTCGCAGACCACCAGGATGTCGGACATCGAAGCGATGACGCTGGCGATGAATTGCTGGGCCTGGGCCAGCGCCGTGTTCTTTTGCTCAAGATCGACTTCGTAGCGGATGAGGTCGGAATAGACCTCGTCCATCTTGCGGATGACTTCGATCCACGCCGTTTCGGTCAGGCCGTCAAGCTGCCCAGCGGCCACCGCATCGATCAGGCTGTCCGGATGCGGGCGCGGCGGAGGCGGGGCGGCCATCGGTCAGTTCATCCTTTCCAGGCCGTAGCGCTGCAACTTGCCGCGCAAGCCCACGCGCGACAACCCCAGCTCGTCGGCGACCCGGCTGATGTTCCAGTGATGGCGGCCCAAGGCCTCGCGGATAACCTGTTCCTCCAGCGTCTCCACCCGTTCGCGCAAGGTGCCGGCCAAGGCCGCTTCGCCGCAGGGTTCGGGCAGGTCGGCCGGGCGCAAAGCCTGCGACAGCAAATCGACATCGAGGATTTGCCCGTCGGCCAAGGCGACCATGCGTTGGATCTCGTTCTGCATCTCGCGCACATTGCCGGGCCAGTCATGCGCCCGCAGGCGCGACAGCACGGCGTCGGAAAAGCCCTGGATCGGCTTGCCGAACGCCTTCATGGTTTCCCCCAGCAGCAGATGCGCCAGTAGCGGAATGTCGGTGGGCCGGGTGCGCAAGGGCGGCAGATGCAGCCGGAACGCGGCCAGACGGTAGTACAGGTCGCGGCGAAAACGCTTGGCTTCAACCTCGTCTTCCGGGTTGCGGTTGGTGGCGGCGATGACGCGGACATCGACCTTGCGGGTCAGCCGCGCTCCCAGCGGGCGGATCTCGCCTTCCTGCAACACGCGGAGTAGCTTGACCTGGAAGGCTGGCGAGGTCTCGCCGACCTCGTCGAGGAAGATGGTGCCGCCATTGGCTTGCTCGAACAGGCCGATGCGATCCTCGTAAGCCCCGGTGAAGGCGCCTTTCTTGCAGCCGAACAGCTCGGATTCCAGCAACTGGTCGGGCAGCGCGCCGCAGTTTTCGACGACGAAGGGCTTGTCGGCGCGGTGCGAGTTGTAATGGATGGCGCGGGCCAGCAGTTCCTTGCCGGTGCCTGATTCGCCGGTCAACAGCACCGAGATGTCGTAGACTGCAATCTTGCGGGCCAAGCCGATTGCCTCGGCCATCGGGCTGTCTTCGGCATGAACGATGCGTTCGAAGTCGTAACGGCTTTTCAGCGCCCGCCGCTTGCCCGCCACCACCTGCTCCAGCGCCGAGGCGGCGACGCGCATCTCGATGCTGGCGTTCTGGTTTTCGCGCTGCAACTGATAGAGTTGCACCGCGCCTTTGACCGTGGCGACCAGTTGTTCCGGGTTCCACGGTTTGGTGATGTACTGATAGATGCCGGCCTCGTTGATGCCAGCGATGATGTCGTCGGAATCGCTGAAGCCGGAGATGATCATGCGCACCGGATCCGGCCAGCGTGCCCGCACGGTCTTCAGGAACTCGACACCGGTGCAATGCGGCATGCGCTGATCGCAGAGAATGGCGTGGACCATCTCTCCCTCCAGCAAGGTTTCGGCCTCGGCGGGAGACGACGCGGTCAGCACCTCGAATTCCTCGGCCAGAACCCGTTTCAACGATTCCTGCGAGCGCACCTCGTCGTCGATGACCAGGATGATCGGCAGACCGGTCATGATAGCGTCACCGGCTTGCGCCGATGCGCCGCCAGATAGAGCGGTGTCCGTGATTTGGGAATCTTGTGGACGAAGTTGTAGCGGGCCACATGGTAGCTGGGATCGAAGCCATAGAAATTGAGGGTCATTTTCTGCAACTCCTCGGCCCGATAATCGTCCAACGGCTTAATATTCTCGCTTTGTTCAAGCTTTGTGCGCTTCCCGACCAAGCGTTCGGGAAACTCCGCACCGTGCCCGATCTGTTCCGCCACCGCTTTGATTTTTAATAAAAATACGTCTAGTTCCGGGCCGAAATGCGCGTCGATCAGCCCCAGTTCCAGCGCTTCGGCAGTGCCGATGGGCAAGCGCGCTTCGGTGATGCGGCGTGCCGCCTCGGCACCCGTGCGGCGCGGCAACAGATAGGTCCAGTACTCGGAACCGTAAAGGTTGCCCATGCCGCGATAATGCGGATTGAGGATCACGCCCTGGCGCGCCCACACATGATCGGCGGCCAAAGCAAGGAACACCCCGCCCGCCCCGGCATTTCCTTGCAACGCCGAAACGGTGACGTGGCTGGTGGTGGTGATGATGGCGCGGGCCAGATCGTTGACGGCGTTGATGTTGGCCCAGGACTCGTCGGCGGGGCTGGCGGCGGCTTCGATGAGGTTGAGATGGATGCCGTTCGACCAATAATCGCGCCCGCCCATCAACACTATGACCCGCGTCGGCCGCGCCAAGGCTACCTGGTAGGCGGCCAGCAGACGGCGGCATTGGTCGGTACTCATGGCGCCGTTGTGGAAGGCGAAATGCAGAGTGCCGACCACCCCGTCTTCTTCATAGCGGATGTCATCATCGCCGGCCACTTCGGGCACGCCGTCCAGCCGCCCGGCAAGGACCATCGTCGCCGGAAGTTTGAGGCTGGCTTCGACGTCGCGGCGGCGCAGATGGCCGATCCATACCGCCCCGTCCACCGTCGCCCGCGCCACTGCATCCCGGCTGCGCGCCACCACCCTGCCCGGCTCACCGGTCAAACCTTCGGCTGCATGGGCGTCGAACAGGCTGACCGGCAACCCCAGAAGCTCGTCACGCAGGCCGGGGGCGCCATCCGCCGAGCGGATCTTGCACAGCACCGTCGCCGTGTCGTCGCGCGCCCAATCGACCGCCCGGTCGGCTTGGGTGATCGCCGCTTTCCAGCGGCCCGGCAGTGGCGGGCGGGCTTGCGCATGGGGGAAACGTTCGACACAGGCCAGCACCGCTTCGACGGCGGCATCGGTCACTTCATTGCGGTAGAGGCTGCCCTTGGGCGCATCGCGCATGGGGAAACGGCGGGTTTCCCACACGGGACCGCCGTCCATCTCGCCATTGGCCTGCAACACGGTGACGCCCCACTCCGCGCGTCCCTCCAGGATCGCCCAATCGAGCGCCGAAGGGCCGCGGTCGCCTTCGATGCCGGGATGCACCACCAGGCAGACCACCTTGCTCCATACCGCCTCGGGGATTGCTCGTTTCAGAAACGGCGCAATGATCAGATCCGGGGCAGCCAAGGCTACCGCCTCGATGGTCACCGCGTCGTTGATGTCGAACTCGATGGAGACCTCATGCCCGCGCCCGCTCAGCTCGACATAGAGCCGCTGGGTCAGGCTGTTGAAGCCGTGGGTCAGGAACAAGATACGCATGGCTTAACAAATACGCGGCAATTGCTCGCCGGCCAACCAGTCAACCACCCGGTTGCCGCCGAAGCTGGTTTCCATCTGGACGAAATGGTGGTCGTCAGCCACCACCCTGCCGATGATCGCCGCATCCGCACCCAAAGGATGCGCACGCATGACCGCCAGCAGCCGTTCCGCCTCCTCCGCCGGTACGATGGCGATGAGTTTGCCCTCGTTGGCGACGTAAAGGGGATCCAGCCCCAGCAATTCGCAGGCGCCACGCACCTCGGCGCGCACCGGGATGGCGTCCTCGCGGATCATCATACCGACGCCCGACTGGGTCGCCAGTTCGTTGAGCGTCGTCGCCAAGCCGCCGCGCGTGGGGTCGCGCAGGCAGTGGATGGAGGGCACGGCGGCGACCATGGCGGCGACCAGACCATGCAGAGCCGCCGAATCCGACAGCAGGGTGGTCTCGAAGCCCAGGCTTTCGCGCTGGCTCATCACCGCGACGCCGTGGTCGCCCATGGTGCCGCTGATGAGGATGACGTCGCCCGGACGCGCCTTGTCGCCCGAGATGTCCAGCCCCACCGGCACCCGGCCGATGCCGGTGGTCGAGATGAACACGCCGTCGCCCTTGCCCTTTTCCACGACTTTGGTGTCGCCGGTGACGATGGGAACCCCGGCCTCACGGCTGGCTTCCGCCATCGAGCGAACGATCCGCTGTAAATCGGCCAGCAGCAGGCCTTCTTCCAGGATGAACGAGGCTGACAGCGCGATGGGCACCGCCCCGGCCATGGCGACGTCGTTGACCGTGCCATGGACCGCCAGCGAGCCGATGTCTCCGCCGGGGAAGAACATTGGCGAGATCACATAGCCGTCGGTGGTCATCACCATGCGCCCCGCCTCGACAGTGAAGCTGGCTTGATCGTTACGCTGTCGCAACATGTCGTTGTCGAAGGCGGCGACGAACAGTTCCTCGACCAACTGCGCCATCGCCCGCCCGCCGCCGCCATGCGTCAGATCGACGCGGCCATGGACGAAATCGATGGAGGGGCCTTTACGCTGCAGGGTCATGACGATGCCTTGGTCGGAGTTTGCGAGGATTGACGGAAGCGCCCATAAGTCCAATAGGCGGCGCAAGCGCCTTCCGCCGAGACCATGCAGGAGCCCATCGGGCTTTCCGGGGTGCAGACGGTGCCGAACAATCGGCAATCGACGGGCTTTTTCAGGCCGCGCAGGATGGTGCCGCATTCGCAGGCCTTGATGTCGGGCACCGACACCGTTTCGACGGCGAAGCGCCGCTCGGCGTCCCAGTCCGCGAAGGCCTCCTTGATGCACAGCGCGCTATAGGGAACCATGCCCAGCCCGCGCCATTCGAACACCCGGCGCAACTCGAACACCTCGGCCACCACCGCCTGGGCTTTGCGGTTGCCGTCGCGGGTGACGGCGCGGCTGAATTCGTTCTCGACCTCGAAGCGGCCTTCGTTCAACTGGCGCACCAGCATGAGGATGGCCTGCAACACGTCGAGCGGCTCGAAACCGGCGATGACCACCGGCTTTTGGTATTCCTCGGCGAAATATTCGTAGGGCTGGCTGCCGATCACCGTCGAGACATGGGCCGGGCCGATGAAGCCGTCGAGCGGCACCGTGCCCAACTCCCGCACCTCCGGGCTCTCCAGGATGTTGGTGATGGCGGCGGGCGTCAGCACATGGTTGCAGAACACCGAGAAGTTGGTCAGCCCCAGCGCGCGGGCCTGCTTGATGACCAGCGCCGTCGGCGGGGTGGTGGTCTCGAAGCCGATGGCGAAGAACACCACCTGACGGTCGGGGTTGTCGCGCGCGATGGTCAGGCTGTCGCCAGCGGAATAGACCATGCGCACATCGGCGCCCGCCGCCTTGGCCTTCAACAGGCTGAGCCGCTTCGAGCCGGGCACCCGCAGCAAGTCGCCATAGGTGCAGAGGATCACCCCCGGCTGTTGGGCGATCGAGATGGCGTTGTCCACCCGCCCGATCGGCAGCACGCAGACCGGACAGCCGGGCCCGTGGATCATCCGCACATTGGCCGGCAGCAAATCCTCGATGCCATAGCGCGAAATGGCATGGGTATGGCCGCCGCAGAACTCCATCAGGGCGTAACCGCGCGCCGGGCTGGCCTCGGCGACGATAGAAGCGGCGATGTGGCGGGCCAATTGGCCGTCGCGGAATTCGTCGATATATTTCATTCGGGGGCCGTGGACATCTCGGCGAACAGGGCCAGGGTCTTCGCCGCCTCGTCCGGGTCAATCTTGCTCAGCGCGTAGCCGACATGGACGATGACGTAATCGCCCTCGGCCACGTCATCGACCAGGGCCAGCGAGATTTCCTTGGACACACCGCCCAGCGCCACCACCGCCATGTCATCGGGCAGCAGGGCTGTCACCCGAGCCGGCAAAGCTAGGCACATGATCAGGCCTCCAGATCGCGGCGAATGCTCGCCAGCTTGGCTTCAAGCGCGGTGGCGCGGGCCGACAAGACGGCTTGACGCTTGCCAGCGATCCAGCGTTCCCATTCCTCCATGCCCTCGCCGCTGGTGGCCGACAGCTTAATCACCGTAATCGCCGGGTTGACCTTGCGGGCATAGCCGATGCAGCGCTCGACGTCGAAGGACAGATAGGGCAGCAGATCGACCTTGTTGAGGATCATCAACTCGGCGGCGGCAAACATGTCGGGGTATTTGAGCGGCTTGTCCTCGCCTTCCGTGACCGAGAGGATGACCACCTTGGCCGCCTCGCCCAGATCGAACCCGGCGGGACAGACCAGATTGCCGACATTCTCGATGAACAGAACCGAATCCTCGGCGAGGTTCATCTTTTCCACCGCATGCCCGACCATATGGGCGTCGAGGTGGCAGCCCTTGCCGGTGTTCACCTGCACAGCGGGAACCCCGGTGGCGCGGATGCGGTCGGCATCGAAACTGGTCTGCTGGTCGCCTTCGATGACCGCCACCGGCAAGCGCCCGGCCAGCGCCGAGGCCGAGCGGCACAGCAGCGTGGTTTTGCCCGAACCGGGGCTGGACACTAGATTAAGCGCCAGAATGCCGCGTTCGGCGAACTGCGCGCGATTGCCGGCGGCATAGGCGTTGTTGTAGCCGAGGATGTCCTGCTCGATCTTGACCATGCGCGACTGGCTAAGCCCCGGCACATGCGCCCCCGCCGGGCCGTGGCCGTAATGCAGGTCGCCACCATCATGCGCGTGGTCATGGCCGTGCGAATGATCGTGATCGTGCGGGTGCTCATGGTCATGCGAATGGCCTTCGCCACAGCCACAGACGGTACACATCACTCGACCTCCAATTCCTTGATCCGCATTTCGTCGCCGCCGATGATTTGCAGGCTGGCGCCGCCGCAGTCGGGGCAGTCGTCATAGCGTTGAGCCACATGGACCGGCTTGGCGCAGTCCATGCAATAGGCTTGGCCGGGCAAACGGATGACATCCAGCACGGCCTCGGCGGCGATGGTGCCGTTGCGGATCGCCTCGAAGCAAAAGCGCAAGGAGTCGGGATCGACGGTGGAGAGTTCGCCGATTTCCAGCCACACCGTCTTGACCCGCGCATAGCCCTGCGCCGCCGCCTGATCTTCCAGCACGCGGATAATACCCTCGGTCAGGGACATTTCATGCATCAGAGCACCCTTACCCGCGTCGCCACACAAGGGTCGAGCGCCGCCACCAGCAGCCGCGCCCGGTATGCCGGATCGGCTCCAGCGGGCGCGCCCACCAAGCCCTGCGCCAAGGCTCCAGCGGGATGGAAGTTCCATTCGGTCGGGGCCAGGATTTGATAGCGGGCCAAACATCCCTCCTGCAACTCGACGCGGTGGATCAAACGCCCGCGCGCCGCTTCGACGATACCCAGACCATGCCCGGTGACCAGGGTCAACATTGAGCCGTTATCGTTGCACAGCCCCAGCAGGTAATCCTGCATTTTTTGGGCGGTCAGATCCAGTTCGACCAGCCGCGCCGCTATGCGCGCCTCGATGCCAGCCCCTTGTTCGCACAGGATCGCGGCAACCAGGGGGTGGTTCGACGACCGTGTCAGCGGGCCGGTTTCATGCGCCGAACCCAACCAATCCGGACGGGCCGCGAAAGCTCCGTCATCGGCGGCCAACCGCGCGTCGAGAGTGCCGCTGTCCAGATCCGGCAAGGCTGTCACCAGCGATGCGCCGAACCCCGCCAGCCCGTCCGCCCGCAGCTTGGCCACCAGCCGCGCCGCCGGAGTCTTCCCGCCTGCAACCCATTGCTGCCACGCCTCAGGGTTCAGCGGCGCCTCTCCGCCAAACACCGCCTCGCGCAGACAGCGCCCGGCTTGCATTGCTCGACCGGCCAAAGCCTTGCCGTCAACCATCAGACGCCCGCCGCCGGGGCACATCCAGTCGCCATCGGGATAAAGGTCGCGATGAAAATCGGCCAGCGCCGCCCGCAGGATTTTCACTGCGGCAACGTCGGGGGGCTCGCCCAGCAGCAGCGGCCAATCGAGAGCGGCGCGGCTGGCGTGCTCCAGCACAGTTTCCGCCATCAGCAGGGTGCTGCGCGCGGCGTCCTGGATCGCGCCGACGCGAAGACCGGCGGCTTGCTCGACGGCGGCTGCTCCCGCCAGCCCTTGGGCGATACGGCATACCGAATAGAGCCGGGTCAACAGCCGAACCCCGTCTTCGGCGGAATGGCCGATCAAGGGAACCAGGGCGGCATGGTTGCGGTGGTTGCGGATGTCCACGCTGGCAATCCTGCCGTCCGCGACCGACAGACCGATATCGATGCAGCCTTCAGCCGGCAGGCCTTCGGTCATGCGGGACCGTCCGCCGCTTCAGTCCGCGCCAACACCTCGGCCATATAGGCCAGAGTCTTGGCGGCGTCGGCGGGATCGACCTTGTCCATGGCGAAACCGCCCGCCTGGATGATCACGTAATCGCCTAGCGCCGCCGGTTCGGGCAGCAGCATCAGGCTGACCACCCGCGAGACGCCGAAGCATTCGACGGTGGCCATGTCGCCGTCGATGGCGGTGATGCGCGAGGGAATGGCCATGCACATAGCGTCAACCCTTGGCGATGGCGGGCAGGCCGAGCGCGGCCAGTTCG
>DATGZW010000338.1:0-2733 GCA_035297005.1 Patescibacteria group bacterium | reverse complement strand
TGGGAAGGCATCACCATCGATCTGGCCGACGCGCGGGCGCCTCGCGCCTCCGAAAGCGACGGGGGAACGGAATGAGCGCCGCCTTCGGCGCTCTCGTCATCGCGCTGCTTCTGTGGGAAGTGGCCCTGCGTGTCGAACTGCTCGACATGGCTGTGATCTGGGCGTTTCGGAAAGCGGGGATCGAGCTATGACCGGTCAGAATTGCAGCGTCATCGCCGAGATCGCCACAGAGCGCCGCCGGCAGACTGAGGCGGAGGGGCATGTTGCTACCCACGACGACAACCATCCCGGCGAGATGGCCCAAGCCGGCGGCCTCTACGCCTACAACGCCGGATGCGCGAGAACCGCATGCGTCGTCGATACCTCGGACTCGGGCAGCCACATCGTCCACATCTGGCCCTGGGAAGACTCGTCGTTTAAGCCCAAGACCGTCCGCCGCGACCTCATCCGCGCCGCCGCCCTCATCGTCGCCGAGATTGAGAGCATCGACCGCATGGCGCTGGCCCTCGAGGAGATCAAAGCGGCGCGTCAAGCGGCTGAGCCGGGGAAATGCCCCTCGTGCATCGGGTCGCCGGGCTACGCCCTCGAATGGCCGTGCAAAGACTGCAACGGCTCCGGCAAGGAGATCCATCATGGGTGATCAACGCAACGGCGGAATCGCCTGGACCGATGAAACCTGGAACCCCTTGCGCGGTTGCTCGCGGGTGTCGGAGGGCTGCCGCCACTGCTACGCCGAGCAAGTCGCCGGACGTTTCAGCGGACCCGGACAAGCCTTCGAGGGACTGGCCACGCGCGTCGACGGCAAGGGCCGCTGGACCAGCGCCGTCCGCCTGATCGAGGACAAACTGACCGACCCGCTGCGCTGGCGCCGACCGCGCCGGGTGTTCGTCAACAGCGTCTCGGACCTGTTTCACGAGTCCGTCACCGACGCCCTGCGCGACCGCATCTTTGCCGCCATGGCGCTGTGCCCGCATCACACCTTCCAGGTGCTGACCAAGCGGCCGGAGCGGATGAGGGAGTATCTTGGGCGCGATTTCAGAGACACCGAAATCGCCAATGCAATCCGGGCCATGGGAAGGGACGTCTCCAATTGGACACTGCCCCTCCCCAACGTCTGGCTCGGCACCAGCATCGAAAACCAAGCCGCCGCCGACGAGCGCATCCCGCACCTGCTGGCGACACCGGCAGCGGTGAGGTTCGTCAGCGCCGAGCCGTTGTTGGGGGCGGTGGACCTGACCAACATTAAGCCTCCCGGACACCACCATGGAGATGCCCACGGCTGGAGCGCCATTTGGCGGGATAATGGCCTTGGCCGTGAATGGCTCGACTGGGTTATCGTCGGCGGCGAGAGCGGCCCGCACGCCCGCCCGATGTGTCCCGACTGGGTGCGGTCCCTGCGCGACCAATGCGCGGCGGCCGAGGTGCCGTTTTTGTTCAAGCAATGGGGCGAATGGTCGCCCCACGTCGCCGCAATTGAAGGGCCAGATGGCTCGATCAAGACGACTCCGAAGGGCGGCCTTAATTGGCAACGAACAGACCGGGACGGAATTTCTGGCATGTTTCGCGTCGGCAAACGCGCCGCCGGCCGGCTGCTGGATGGGGTCGAGCACAACGCGTTCCCGCAGGTGCGGCCATGACCGACCTCCTCCCCGCCATCGCCCTGAGCATTCGGCAGCCCTGGTGCCATCGCATCCTTTATGACGGCAAGGACGTTGAGAACCGCTCCTGGCCGACCCGCTTTCGGGGCCGGGTGCTGATCCACGCCAGCAAGGGCGTCGATGCCGGCTCCCGCGACGAAATCCGCGCCGGCGCCATGCCGCTGGGCGGCATCGTCGGCGTCATGGAAATCACCGACTGCGTGTCGGCGATGGACAGCGAGTGGTTCTTCGGCCGCTACGGCTTTGTCATCCGCAACGCCCAGCCGCTGCCGTTCATGCCGTGCAAGGGAAGCCTCGGGTTTTTCAGGGTCGATCTTCCGCCCTTGATCGCCCGCGCCTGCCGCACCGAGGCCCTGTCCGAGGGCCAGGGCTCCAAGATGCTGGGCCTAGACCGCATCAGTTTCCGTGACCTTTGCGACGCCATCACCGAATAGGGGATCACCATGGCATTCATTGAACAGCGAGCGACGGTAGAAGTGACTGTTCCTGTCACCCTTACCGAAAAGGAAGCCCGGGCTCTTGAGGCTATGGCCGTGTACGGCGCGGATGCCTTCCTCAATACTTTCCCCGACAAGATGGGGGCGCATGAGAACGGATTGCGGACCTTGTTCGGCGCGGCCACCGGCCCGATCCGCTCGATCCTTCGCCGGGCCGATAAAGCCAGGGCTGCCTTCGAGGGGCTGGCCAAGGAAAACGCCCCTGCCGCCGTTCCCACCATCCCCGGCACCGCCTTTGGCGGCGGCTTCTACGCCGGCCGCATCATCATTGACGGGCAAAAATATGCGCTGATCGCCGCCCCCAAGGCTGAAGGCGAACACCGTAGCATCGCTTGGGCGCCCGACTGGCACAAGGCGACGCCGGGAACGCAGTCACTGTGCGACGGCATGGCCAATTCTGAGGCTATGAACGACGCCGAGCACCCCGCCGCGCAGTGGTGCCGCGCCCTCCGTATCTCCGGCCATGACGATTGGTACCTGCCAAGCCGCGACGAGCTGGAACTGCTGTACCGCAACCTTAAGCCGGGCATCGATGAAAATTGGACCTACGCCAATCGGGCCAAGGCATGGGGTGTGGA
>DATGZW010000337.1:0-5422 GCA_035297005.1 Patescibacteria group bacterium | reverse complement strand
ATCTTTTGGCGCTGAACGCGGCGGTCGAGGCGGCGCGCGCGGGCGAGCATGGCAAGGGATTCGCCGTGGTTGCCTCCGAGGTGCGCAAGCTGGCCGAACGCAGCCAGACGGCGGCTTCGGAAATCAGCGGCCTGTCCACCGACACGGTGAAACTGGCGGCGCAGGCCGGCGACATGCTGGGGCGTCTGGTGCCCGACATCAAGCGCACCGCCGAACTGGTTGGTGAAATCTCCGCCGCTTGCCGCGAGCAGGACATCGGCGCCGACCAGATTAACCAAGCCATCCAGCAGCTTGATACCGTCACCCAGCAGAATGCCGCCGCCTCCGAGGAAATGGCGGCGACGTCCGAGGAGTTGTCGGCACAGGCCAGCGAGTTGTCGGTGACGTCCGAGGAGTTGTCGGCGCAGGCCGATCAATTGCAGCGCACCATCTCGTACTTCCGCATCGATGCTCAGGTTTCGGCGGTGGTGGCGCATCGCCCCGCCGCGCCTCCGCCGGTTCGTGCTCCGGCCCCGGTGGCTCCGCGTGCCCGTCAGCCGGTCAAAGCCGCCGCTCCGGCGGCGCGCCCCGCCGCCCGTGCCGCCAAGCCGACGCAGAACAGCAGGCCCAAGGGAGTCAGCAAGAACGGCGTGCATCTTGAAATGGCCTCGGCCGGCGGCGATGCCGAAGACGCCGAGTTCAAGGCCTATTGAGCGCAACCCAGCGGAGAGAGGAGGCCATGACGATGCAAACATCCTCGATCGGCGATCAGCAGTTCGTCACGCTGGGCATTGGCGGAGAGACATTCGGCATCGAGGTGACGGCTGTCCGGGAAATCCTGGAGGTCCGGCCGATCACCCGATTGCCGCAATGCCCACCCTATCTGTTGGGTGTGATCGATGTGCGCGGCAGCACCGTGCCGGTCATCGATCTGCGCAGCAAACTGGGTCTGCCGTCCGTCGCGGCGACGGAACAGACCCGCATCCTGGTGCTGGACATCGCCAGCGAGGCCGGCGACCGCGTGCTCGGCCTGCTGACGGACCGGGTGTTCGAGGTGACGGCCCTGGATGAACAGGTGATGCAAGCGCCTCCCGACATCGGGGTGCGCTGGCGATCCGACTACATCCGGGGCCTGGGCCGACGCGGCGAGGCCTTCGTCGTGGTGTTCAATCTGGAGCAGTTGTTCTCCACCGACGAAGCCGCGTTGATCGATAGCGTCAGCCTGGGGGTGGCATGAGCAGCGCCGTCATCGACTCGATGGGCGGGCTGAAAAGCCGTGACTTCTCACGGCTGGCGCAGTTCATCGAAGGCTATAGCGGCATCAAGATCCCCCCGACCAAAAAATCAATGGTCGAGGGGCGCTTACGGCGGCGGCTGCGGGCGCTCGGTCTGGCCGACATGACCGATTATTGCCGCTATCTTTTCGACCAGAACGGGTTGGAGGCGGAGGCGGTGTATGTCATCGACGCCGTCTCCACCAACAAGACCGACTTTTTCCGCGAACCGCAGCATTTTCACTTTCTGACGGCGCAGGCCTTGCCCGAACTGTTGCGGCACCAGATGATCGTTTCGGGCCGCCCGATCAAAGCCTGGAGCGCCGCCAGCTCGATCGGCGCCGAGGCCTATACCATCGCCATGGTCCTGGCCGATTTCGTCGAAAAGAACCGTGGCGTGGACTTTTCGATCTTCGCCACCGATATCTGCACCGAGGTGTTGCAACAGGGCGTGCGCGCCATCTATGCCGCCGACATGGTCGAACCGATCCCCAAGGATTTGCGCCACCGCTACCTGTTGCGGGCCAGGGACGCACAGCGCCAAGAGGTTCGCGTGGTGCCGAAATTGCGGGCCAAGGTCAAGTTCAGCCATCTCAATCTGATGGACGACACCTATGCCATGCCGCGCGACATGGATCTTGTCTTTTGTCGCAATGTCTTGATCTATTTCGATAAACCGACCCAGGGGAAGGTCTTGAGCCGTCTCTGCAGCCACCTGCGTCCCGGCGGTTATCTGTTCCTGGGCCATAGCGAAACTTTGTCGGGGCATGGCTTGCCGGTGCGTCAGGTGGGCAACGCGGTGTTCGTCAAGACCGAGTGAGCTGTCATACCTGCACATTTCCTTCGCTTTTTGGTGAGACTTTTCTGATAGCTTGAGTTGCCAGCGCCCCGCCACCGGGCCGCATCCTTTTGATCGAGCAAATCTTGGCTATCTGCGTCTGTTTCCTCCCGATCCGCCCGGTTCCTTCTCCGCAGAACTCTTGGCGTCAGGGCGATTGAAGGCGACACCATGATTCACGACAACGACCATTCCAAGGTCATCGGCCGCCGCTCCATCTTGCTGGGGGGCGGCAAGGCCGTGCTGCTGAGCGCCCTGGTGGGGCGGATGTATTATTTGCAGGTCATGCAGGCCGACAAATACGCCACCTTGGCCGAGCAGAACCGTATCAATCTGCGCCTGCTGCCGCCGCCGCGCGGGCGTATCCTGGACCGCAACGGCTTGCCGATGGCGGTCAATCAGCCCAATTACCGCGTGCTGGTGGTGTCCGAGAACACCGACGACCTTGACGACACCTTGGACAGCCTGGCCCGCATCATCCCGCTCAACGACCGCGACCGCTCGCGCATCGTCCACGAGGCCGAGCGCCATCGCAGCTTCGTGCCGGTGGCGGTGAAGGAAAACCTGTCCTGGGAAGAAGTGGCGCGCATCGAGCTGAATTCGCCCGATCTTCCCGGCGTGGCCATCGATGTCGGCCAAAGCCGGGCCTATCCGTTGGTCGGCTTGGGTGCGCATCTGCTGGGCTATGTGTCCGCCGTGTCCGAGGCCGACGTGCATGTGTCGTCCGATCCTTTACTGGAACTGCCGGGTTTCCGCGTCGGCAAGGCCGGCGTCGAGAAGTTCTATGACTTGGGCTTGCGCGGCAAGGGCGGCGTAAGTCAGGTCGAGGTCGATTCGATCGGCCGCACCATCCGCGAATTGCAGCACAACGACGGTGAACCCGGTCAGGATTTGTCGCTGACCATCGATCTTGATTTGCAGCGGTTCGCCTCGCAGCGCTTGGGCGAGGAAAGCGGTTCGGTCGTGGTGATGGACATCTTCAGCGGCGAAGTGCTGGTCATGGCGTCGCAGCCCAGCTTCGACCCCAACGCCTTTAATCGGGGACTGACCACCGAGGAGTGGAAAGATCTTATCACCAATCCACGGGCGCCGCTGACCAACAAGGCGATTTCCGGCCAATATCCGCCGGGCTCGACGTTCAAGACCATGGTGGCGCTGGCCGCCTTGGAGAGTGGGGCCATCACCAAGGACCACAGCGTCGATTGCCAGGGCAAGATGACGCTGGGCAACTTTACATGGTATTGCGACAAGCGGCATGGCGTTCTCGATCTTGAACGGGCCATTCAGCAATCCTGCGACGTCTATTTCTACGACGTCGCGCGGCGCATCGGCATCGACACCATCGCCGAGATGGCCAAGAAGTTCGGTCTGGGCAGTCGTCTCGACATCGATCTGCCCAATGAAAGCCCCGGTCTGGTGCCGACGCGGGCGTGGAAACGCGCGACCTATGGCGTGCCCTGGACTCCGGGCGAGGATTTCAATGCCGGTATCGGCCAGGGGTATTTGCAGGTCACGCCGCTGCAAATGGCGGTGATGGCGGCACGTTTGGCCAATGGCGGCATGGCCGTGCGGCCGCATCTGGCCCATCTGCAAGGAACCCCGCAGAATACCGATGCGCGTTCCACCGCCGGCCTGGACTCTCTGGGCGTGTCGCATGGGGCGATCAACACGGTGCTCAACGGGATGATCGCCGTCACCACGCAGCCGGGCGGCACCGCTTACGCGGCGCGCATCATGGATCCGGCGATGGCGATGGCTGGTAAGACCGGGACCGCGCAGGTCCACCATCTCAGCTTCCTTGAACACCATTTGGAAAAAGCCACCAAGCCCCAGGATCTGCCCTGGAAGCTGCGCGATCACGCGATGTTTATCGCCTATGCGCCGATCTCCGAGCCGCGCTATGCCTGCGCCGTGGTGGTCGAGCATGGCGGATGGGGCGCGAGCACGGCGGCTCCTATCGCCCGCGACGTCTTGATCGAAGTGCAAAAGCGCTATCCGCCGCAGACGGCATCGACGACGCCGCTTCAGGACCACGACCATGACCATGCTCATGCGCATGGTTGAAGCGAAGAGCGCCCCCCGCCGCCGTCTTCGCTGATCCAGCCTGGGATCTTCATCAACACCGCCATCGTCGAATTGCGCACCCTGGCCAACGACGCCTCCTAGGCGGCAAGGGATTTATCGGCGCGGAGAACTCCTCCCCCGGCGGCGTGTTGATCCTTGCAGACAACCGCGCCGGCCAAGGGGAGACAGCCATGCCGATCCGACTGGGGGACCAGATTGTCGTCGTCACCGGGGCGTCCAGCGGCATCGGCCGGGCGACGGCGCAGGCCTTCGCCCGGCGCGGCGCGACGCTGGTGCTGGCGGCGCGCGGTGTCGCCGGGTTGGAAGCGGCGGCTTTGGAATGCCGGGAATTGGGTGGCCGCGCCCTGGTGGTGACCACCGATGTCGGCGACGAGGCGCAGATGCGCCGGTTGGCCGACCGCGCCATGCGGCTGTTTGGCCGTATTGACGTGTGGATCAACGGGGCGGCGGTCGGTCTGTATGGCCGCATCGAGGAAGTGCCGGGTGAAGCGGTGCGCCAGGTCATCCAGACCAACCTGCTGGGCACCTTGTTCGGTACCCGCATCGCCTTGCCGATTTTTCGCGAACAGGGGCGGGGGGTGCTGATCAACATCGCTTCGGTCGAAGGATGTGTGGGCCAGCCTTACAGCAGCATCTATGCCGCCAGCAAATGGGCGGTGCGCGGGGTCGGCGAATGCCTGCGCATGGAGGTCGCCGATGCCCCCGGCATTTCCGTTTGCACCGTGCTGCCGGGGGCGGTCGATACCCCGCTGTTTCAGCATGCCGCCAACTACACCGGTCGCGCCGTCCAGCCGTTGGGGCGTCCGCTGGCGGCGGTGCGGGTGGCCGAGGAGATCGTCGCCGTGGCCGGTTCGCCGCGCCGCAACGCCTTCATCGGCGCCGATGGCATCGGGCTGCTGCTGGCCGCCAAGCAACTGGCGCCCGGACTGGTCGAGCGAGGTGTCGCCGCCAGGGTCGAGCGTAACCGTTTTCTTGACCGTCCGGTCCCGCGCTCCGCCGGCAATCTGACGCAGCCGCTGCCGGGGGCTGTGGGCGGAGGCTGGCGGCGGGCGGCGGCGCGGCGGCGCGGCGGCGGGCGGCTGTTGCTGCCGCTTGCCGTGGCCGCTCTGGTGGCTGTGCCGTTGGGCCTGCTGGTCTGGCGGCAGAGCAGGGCGCGGGCCTGATCGTGGCGAACGCGGTGGCGGCAGGCTCCGATCCCGTCAACGGTATGCTGACCGCCGCCGCCGCCTTTCTGCATGGCAAGGCG
>DATGZW010000336.1:0-5533 GCA_035297005.1 Patescibacteria group bacterium | reverse complement strand
CATCGCGCGGCTCGCTTTCGATGACCAGCGCGTTCGGCAGCGTGGCTTTCAGGCCGGGAAAAGCGCCGACGACGATGACGCGCCCATTTTCGCCCTGGAAGGCGCGGGTGCCGTTGCCGCGCGTAGCGGCCAGGTCGAAGCGGTTGTAATGGGCGTTGATGGCGGCGATGCCGACCGCCATTTCCAGCGGATCCCAGGACTGTGAGTACTCGGCCAACTGGCGCAGGCTCATCTGGCGCATGGCGTCCAGGCGCGGCAGCAGCGATTTGGGGAATTTGGGCAGATAGGCCAAGCCGGCGCCGTCGGGGCCTTCGATCATCAGCCAGCGGGGGCCGCAGATCAGACGGAGGACCTCGCTATGGGCGACGCCCAGGGTCAGATCGCGGTACAGACGGTCGGCGCCCCACCAGCGCCACAATGCGTCCAATTCGGGTTCGATCATGGTGCCGCGCGGGCCGGCGAAGGCGCGCCATTTGCCCAGGCAGGAACTGGCGATCGAGGTCAGCACCGGCATGCCGTCGGAGATGCCGTCCTCGACCCGCGCCTTCAACTCGGTCGAGGCCTTTTCCAGCGCCGAGAAACGGCTGACCACCATCAAATCGGCGTCGTTCTTCATCGCCTGACGCAGGCTGGATTGGGTGGCGGTGAACCATGGCAGGTCGTTCAGCCCGGCCTCACGCTCCATGGTCGAACGCTGGCCGCTGGCCAGATCCAAAAGCTCGATCGGTTGGGTCTTATCGGCATGGCCGTGATGGTTGCCCTGGACGAAGCCGGCGACCTGGAAGCCGCGCGAACGGATGGTCAGGGCGAATTCGGCCAGCAGGCCATCGACCGGCTGACCCGGATCATGGACGACCACGCCGGGCTTGACCCAGGGCGCCTTGGTCGGCTCCATGAACGGGCTGGCCTGCCCGCCCCATTGCGGCGGCACTACGGCACCGGAGCCGAAGGTCGAAC
Source organism: Patescibacteria group bacterium (assembly GCA_035297005.1). GTDB lineage: Bacteria > Pseudomonadota > Alphaproteobacteria > Rhodospirillales > Magnetospirillaceae > DATGZW01. The sequence continues at coordinate 4,576 of DATGZW010000336.1, read as the reverse complement.
TAACGGCGGTCATGACTGCTGCCATCCTGGTAAAGGAATGCAGCGTCCGCCTTGGTGACAGCCCAGGCGGCTGGCGGCGTCCAGCAACTGCATCATCCTGTCCTCCGATTGCCGCTCGGGCGCGGTATGGCCGTCTCTCCCAAGACGCCATATACATGGCTCACATAACGGTAACAGAGTGGATGTTGCAGATGTCGTGGTCAAGCAACAATTTAATGTGTCAACTATGCGACATGTTTGTACAGTTTGCGACACAATATATTGGTCGCATTCTCAGGTATTCATCTGTAATACATCCGCCCCCTTAGGTCAGCGCTTGGCGCACCAAAGTCATAAACCGTTCGGGCTGTTCGGCATGCGGCCAGTGGCCGGATTGGCCGATCTCGATCAGCTTGGAATGGGGGAACAATCGGTGGATGGCGGCCTCGTCGCGCGGGCGGATGTAGTTCGAGCGTTCGCCGGCCAGAAAGGTGGTCTGGCCGCTGAAGCCGCATTTCAGCGCGGGAAAGTCGATGATCGCCGGCAGGTTGGGGCCGATGCCATCGAGGTTGATGCGCCAATGGAAACGGCCATGCTCGCTGACCAGATTTTGCAGCAGGAAGGCGCGCAGGCTGGCATCGGGGATATGCGGGGTCAGTTGCGCCTCGACATCGGCGCGGCGATGAATATGGCTCAGGTCGATATCCTTCATCGCCCGCACATATTCGGGAAAACTCTCGCGGATATAGCCGACCGGGGCGATATCGACGACGACCAGGCGCTCGACCAGTTCGGGCTGGGTCAGCGCCAGCAGCATGGCGGTCTTACCGCCCATCGAATGGCCCAGCACGTCGCACGGGGCCAGCCCGCGCGTTTCCATATAAAGGGCGACATCGGCGGCCATGCGTTCATAGGTCATCTGGTCCGACCACGGCGAGGATCCGTGATTGCGCAGATCCAGCGCATGGACCTGACGGATATCGGCCAGCCCGCGCGCCACGCTGGCCCAATTGCGGGCCGAGCCGAACAATCCATGCAGGATGATCAGCGGCGGGCCTTCGCCGACGACCTGCGAGGCCAGAGCGAGAGTGGACATGATTGATGATCCCAACAGCAGTTTCCAGTTCAGAGCCTGAAAACAAACTGCGAATCGCGTGTGGCGTCAAGCTGCCCCGGTTGGAACCTGCCAGGTGGACGCTTGACGGTAACCACATTTTCATGTGAGACTATGCGACATAATATACCTAATGCTACTGTACTAATTTAAGTTCACATCAGATAAAGGTCGTCGTCTTGCCGACCCGCGCGGATGCGCGGGATCAAGCCCGCGGATGACGGCGAATGGTGGTTACGTCAGCAGGCTAACAATTGACATGTTCGAGGATTGAGTCCGATGAAACGCAAATTCGCTCTCGGCCCGGTGATCGCCCTGGCGTTGGCCGGTATTGTCTCGACGACCTCGGCGCTGGCCGCCGATACCACGCTGCTGAATGTGTCGTATGACCCGACGCGGGAGTTGTATCAGGATGTCAACCAGGCCTTTGGCAAGTACTGGAAGGCCAAGACCGGCCAGACCCTGAAGGTCAACCAGTCGCATGGCGGTTCTGGCAGTCAGGCGCGCTCGGTCATCGACGGGCTTGAGGCGGATGTGGTGACGCTGGCGCTGGCCTATGACATCGACGCCATTTCGGAAAAGGCTGGGCTGATCAAGCCCGACTGGCAGAGCCGTCTGGCCTATAACAGCTCGCCCTATACCTCGACCATCGTGTTCCTGGTGCGCAAAGGCAATCCCAAGCACATTGCCGATTGGGACGATCTGGTGAAGCCGGGCGTCGCGGTGATTACCCCCAATCCCAAGACCTCGGGCGGGGCGCGGTGGAACTATCTGGCTGCCTGGGGCTATGCCTTGAACAAGTTCAACAACGACGAAGGCAAGACCAAGGAGTTCATTGGTGCGCTGTACAAGAACGTGCCGGTCCTGGATTCCGGCGCACGCGGCGCCACCACCACCTTCGTTCAGCGTGGCCTGGGCGACGTTCTGCTGGCCTGGGAAAATGAGGCTATCCTGGCCGTCGATGAACTGGGCAAGGACCAGTTCGAGATCGTCGTTCCGTCGATTTCGATCCTGGCCGAGCCGCCGGTGGCGGTGGTCGATAAGGTGGTCGATAAGCACGGCACCCGCGCCGTGGCCGAGGAATATCTAAAATTCCTCTATAGCCCCGAAGGCCAGGAAATCGCCGCGCATAATCATTACCGTCCGCGCGATCCCGAGGTCATCAAGGCGCACGCCAAAGACTTCCCCAGCGTCCGCCTGTTTACCATCGAGAGCTTGGGCGGTTGGCAGAAAGTGCAAAAGGCCCACTTCAACGATGGCGGCATCTTCGATTCCCTCGTGGGAGCAGCGAGAAAGTAAATGGCATCAGCCAAGTCCACGGTCCTGCCGGGCTTCGGTCCGACTCTGGGATATACCGTCTTCTATCTGGGTCTGATTGTGCTGATCCCCCTGGCAGCTCTGTTTCTCAGAGCCGCCGGGCTGGGGTGGGACCAATTCGTCTCGGCCGCTTTCAGCCCGCGTGTGCTGGCGTCGTACCGGCTTAGCTTCGGTGGAGCGCTGGTGGCCGCGTCGATCAACGCGGTGACCGGTCTGCTGGTGGCTTGGGTGCTGGTGCGCTACGACTTTCCCGGCCGCAAGCTGGTCGATGCCGTGGTCGATCTGCCCTTCGCCTTGCCGACGGCGGTGGCGGGTATCGCCCTGACGGCGATCTATGCGCCCAACGGCGTCATGGGCAAGCTGCTGACGCCGCTGGGCATCAAAGTCGCCTTCACGCCCTTGGGCGTGGTGGTGGCGATGGTGTTCATCGGCCTGCCCTTCGTCGTTCGTACCGTGCAGCCGGTGTTGCAGGATCTGGAAGCCGAGCATGAGGAGGCGGCGGTCAGCCTGGGCGCCAGCCGTTTGCAGGTGTTCGTGATGATTATTTTGCCGGCGATCTTTCCGGCGCTGTTGACCGGCTTCGCCTTGGCCTTCGCGCGGGCTTTGGGGGAATACGGCTCGGTGATCTTCATCGCCGGCAACATGCCGGGGATTTCGGAAATCACTCCGCTGCTGATCGTCACCAAGCTGGAGCAATACGACTATGCCGGGGCCACCGCCATTGCCGCCGTGATGCTGGTGGCGGCGTTTATCCTGCTGGTGGTCATCAATACCTTGCAAAAGTGGCGGCGCGCCCGCTTCGCCGGAGCCTGAGCCATGGCCACTGCTATCACCACCGCAGCCGTCCCCAATCGCCAGCGCGCCCTGAGTGAACCCTTGTGGGTGAAGTTCGGCCTGATCGGACTGGCCCTGGCCTTTTTGGGGCTGTTCCTGCTGCTGCCGCTGCTGAGCGTGTTCGGCGAGGCGCTGGCCAAGGGCTTCGACGCCTATTTCCGCGCGCTGGCCGACGAGGACGCCCAATCGGCGATCCGCCTGACCTTGATTGTTGCCGTCATCGCCGTGCCGTTGAACGTGGTGTTCGGCGTCACCGCCGCCTGGTGCGTCGCCAAGTTTGAGTTCCCCGGCAAAAGCATCCTGATTTCGCTGATCGATGTGCCGTTTTCGGTGTCTCCGGTGATTTCGGGCTTAATCTATGTGCTGCTGTTCGGTTTGCAGGGCTGGCTGGGGCCGTGGCTGTCGGGGCATGACGTCAAGATCATCTTCGCCGTGCCCGGCATCGTCCTGGCGACGGTGTTCGTCACCTTTCCCTTCGTTGCCCGCGAGTTGATCCCCCTGATGGAGGAACAAGGCACCGACGAGGAGGAAGCCGCCGTGGTGCTGGGCGCCAGCGGGTTGGTGCTTTTCTGGAAGGTGACGCTGCCCAATATTAAATGGGGATTGTTGTATGGCGTCCTGCTTTGCAACGCCCGCGCCATGGGCGAGTTCGGCGCCGTGTCGGTGGTGTCGGGCCATGTGCGGGGGCTGACCAACACCATGCCGTTGCATGTCGAGATTCTCTACAACGAATACAATTACGTCGCCGCCTTCGCCATCGCTTCGGTGCTCGCCATGCTTGCCCTGGTGACGCTGGCAGCCAAATCGCTGCTGGAATGGCGTTTCAGTAAGGAAATTGCCGCCAGCGCGCGGCATTAAGGGTGAGAAGCCAATGATCGACGTCCGTAACGTCCGTAAGACCTTCGGCGGGTTCACCGCTCTCAACGATGTGTCGCTGCATATCGCCGAAGGCGAACTCGTCGCCTTGCTCGGTCCCTCCGGCTCGGGCAAAACCACCCTGCTGCGTATCCTCGCCGGGCTGGAGTTTCCCAATAGCGGCTCCGTGCTGTTCGACGGCGGCGACACCACCCATGTCTCGGCGCGTGAGCGGCAAGTCGGCTTCGTCTTCCAGCATTATGCGCTGTTCCGCCATATGACGGTGTTCGACAACGTCGCCTTCGGCCTGCGCGTACGCGACCGTGCTAGCCGCCCGTCGAAGAAGGAAATCGCCGAGCGGGTCAACCACCTGCTGTCGATGGTGCAGTTGGAGGGGGTGGCCGAGCGCTATCCGTCGCAATTGTCGGGCGGTCAGCGCCAGCGCGTCGCCTTGGCCCGCGCCTTGGCCATCGAGCC
>DATGZW010000335.1:0-10288 GCA_035297005.1 Patescibacteria group bacterium | reverse complement strand
AGACGCAGTAGCGGCGCGGCGGTCGAGGATCACACCAATACAACTAAAGTCGTGACCCGGTCGTATGACCTTCGGTTTGTAATTACCTTACCTTTGCTATAGGATTTTGGCGAGTGTCGGGGCAAAAAAATCCCCATTTTTCCTTTGCCCAAGAAACGAACCTCTGGCCGGAGCAACATCCTCCTGCTCCCCGTTTGAAGGAGGATTTGCATGCTTTCCAATCTGCGATTTGGGCGCAAGATCGCCTTGATTATGGCCATCTTCGTCATTGGCCTGATTGCCGTGGGCTTTGGCGGCATGCGCGGCATGGGGCGGATTCAAGAGGGGCTGCGTAGCGTCTATGAGGACCGCACGGTTTGCCTGGGCCAGTTGGCGCGGATCATGGATTCCCTGTACCGCATCCGCACCCATGTGGGCGGTTTGGCTCAGGGCGATTCCGACGCTGCGGTCGATAAGACCATCGACGAGATGGCTGCTCTCGACAAGGTCGTCGATACCGAATGGGGCGATTACACGGCCACCTATTTGATTCCCGAGGAAAAAGAGCTGATCGAGCGTTTCGTGCCGGCGCTGAAGGCCTATCGCGCCGCCAATGACAAGGTGATCGCCGCCGCCCGCGCCGGTCGTTTCGACGAAGTCCTCCGCTTGCAGAACGGCGGATCCACGGCGGCATTCTCTCAGGTCATGGACGGCTTCGACGGTGGCCGCACCTCGCAGAACGGCACCACCAAGGAAGCGTTCAGCCAGATGATGGACGCCTTGCGCCCCTTGATCGAATTGCAGATCCGCGTTGGCAAGGAAGAGTTCGACAAAGCCGGCCATACCTATGACGTCAGCAGCATCATGATCGTCGCCGCCTCGTTGCTGGCGGTGGCGCTTGGCCTTGGTCTGGGCTGGGTAATCACCCGCTCGATCACCGTGCCGACGGTCGGCATCATCGGTGTGATGGGCCAGCTTGCCGGCGGCAACCGTAATGTCGATGTCGGTTGCACCGAGCGCCGCGACGAGGTCGGCGACATCTCGCGCGCGGTCCAGGTGTTCAAGGACAACGCTATCCGCATGGACCAGATGACCGCCGAGCAAGAGGCGGCGAAAAGCCGCGCCGAACGGGACAAGCGCCAAGCAATGAACGATTTGGCCGACAGTTTCGAAGGCAGCGTGCGCTCGGTGGTTCAGTCGGTGTCCGCCGCCGCCACCCAGATGCGCGGCACCGCTCAATCGCTGTCCGCTGTCGCCGAGCACACCAGCGCGCAAGCGACCACCGTCGCCGCCGCCTCCGAGGAAGCCACGGCGAATGTGCAGACGGTGGCCTCCGCCGCCGAGGAACTCAGCGCCTCGATCCACGAGATTGCCCGCCAGGTCAGTCAGGCGGCCACCGTTTCCGGCAATGCGGTGGTGCAGGCGGCTCATACGAACAGCATCGTCACCGGTCTGGCCGGGGCGGCGCAGCGGATCGGCGTGGTGGTCAACCTGATCAACGATATCGCCAGCCAAACCAACCTGTTGGCGCTTAACGCCACCATCGAGGCGGCTCGCGCCGGGGACGCCGGCAAAGGCTTCGCCGTGGTTGCTGGCGAGGTCAAGCATCTGGCCACCCAGACGGCGCGGGCCACCGAAGAGATCTCGCAGCAGATCGCCGGCGTGCAAAGCGCCACCGCCGAGGCTGTGGCAGCCATCGAGGCAATCTCCGCCACCATCGGCGAAATCAGCCAAATCTCATCGGCCATCGCCTCGGCGGTCGAGGAGCAGGGCGCCGCCACCCAGGAAATTGCCCGCAACGTCGAACAGGCGGCGGCGGGCACGCAGCAGGTTTCCGGCACCATCGCCGACGTCACCCAAGCCGCCGCCGAAGCCGGTCGCGGGGCCGGCGATGTGCTGCACGCGGCGATTGAATTATCTCGCCAATCCGACGTTCTAGGCGGCGAGGTCAACGGCTTCATCCAGAGAATCCGCCAAAGTTGAGACGCTGTTGGCGATGAGACAGTTGCCGCTGTCATAAAACATAAAATGCAATACTATCAATTGTACCTATCCCTTCCTGCGCGTAGTATCTGCGTGGCGTAAGAAACGTACGGGCGAAACGGCGTCCGACAACGGATGGCATGTGTCAGTTTTATTGCAGTTATGTTGCAGTAATATTGCGTTGTTTACACCGTGAGTCGCCGTTGTTGCCGGGGATGGGGGGTGACAATGATTTTCTGGATTCGTAGCAGCATTGCGCGCGAACTGATGACCACGCTTGTGGTGGTGTTTGGGTTGACCATCGGCGCGTCGTTCGCCATCGCCCATTTCACCATCACCGCCATTGAGGCGAGCTACGAGAGCATCATTTTCGGCCGTATCATTCCCGGCATCCAACATATGGGCGATGCCGGCTTCGATGCCGAGGAACTGGCCATCGCTCGTGACGAGGCGGCGATGGGCGATGTCCTGTTGACGGAAGCTGCCGCCCACGCCAGTGCCCGCCAGGACGAAAGCTACGGCGCCGATGACTTCCGCGACCACATCCACGACCGCCGCACGCGCGGCGGCATCGATAAGCCGGGCTCGCTGTTCGTCATCGCCGACGAGGCCAAGGGCGTGGTCTGGGTCTATCGCGGCGTGCATGACGATGCCGGCCATTTCCAGGGCGTCAAGGCGAGCGCCTTTACCCTGCCCGAGCCCGCCGCCGCCGCCGGAAGCCTGCTGGCCGCCCATCTGGAGCGCGGCGCCGCCTTCACCCAACGCCGCGCCGAAGTGGCCGATAAGCGTATGGCGTTCTCCAAGGTCAAGGCGGTGGTCGGCACCACCATCGACGAAATCCAGGCCTCACGCGGGGAAATGGCCGAGTTCAAGTTGCGCCACCGCATCAACGGCGCGCTGGCGGTGCTGGCCATGGCCATCTTTGGTGGCGGTATGCTGGGCTGGCTGCTGTACCGGCTGGTGCGCGGCGTGGTGCGCCAGGGCAACACCATCGACAGCATCATCGCCGCCGCCCACGACCCCGCCGGGCTTGATGCCTTGGTGATCCCCGACACCGGCCGCATCGACCAGTTGGGCATCGTCGCCCGTGGCATCGCCCGCGCCCGTGACGTGTTCCGCCGGGTTCACCAGTTGGAGCAGGAACGCTCCGCTCAAAACCGCGCCGCCGCCGAGGATAAGGCCCGCTCGCTGCGCGAATTGGCCGACGACTTCAAGGCCACCGTACAGAACGGCGTCGATCGGGTGGCGCTGACCGCCCAATGTCTGCATGCCGGCGCCGAAATTATGATCGAAGCCGCCGACTACACGGCGCGTGAAACCCGTGCAGCCACCGAAGCCTCCGCCGAGGCCAGCGGCAATGTGCAAAGCGTCGCCTCGGCGGCCGAGGAGCTGTCGGCCTCGATCCGCGACGTCAGCCGCCAAGTCGGCCAGTCGGTGGAAATCGCCACCCGCGCCGAACACGCCGCCGCCGCTTCCGCCGACACCGTGGCGGCCTTGGCCGATGCCGCCAACCGCATCGGCGAGGTGGTCAGCCTAATCAACTCCATCGCCGCGCAGACTAATCTGTTGGCGCTCAACGCCACCATCGAAGCCGCCCGCGCCGGTGAAATGGGCAAGGGCTTCGCCGTGGTCGCTGGCGAGGTCAAATCGCTGGCCAACGAAACCGCCAAGGCCACCAGTGAGATCGCCGGGCAGATCCAAGCGATCCAGACCGGCGCGCACCGCGCCGTCGACGACATCCACCATTTCGCCGCCGTGGTGCGCGAGGTCGCCGAATTGTCGCGCATGGTCGCCGACGCCATGACCCAGCAAGACCAAGCCACCATCGAGATCGCCAGCAGCGTTCAGCAAGCGGCGGCGGGATCCGAAGCGGTGACCGGCAGCCTGACCGTCGTTTCGGTTTCAGCCACCAAGACCGAAACGGCGTCGCACAATGTGCTGGGCTCGGCCGATGAGCTATCGAACCTGTCGACGACCTTGCAAAAGACGTTGGATCACTTCCTGCACCGGTTGCAGACGGGGCATGCGGGGTAGGGCGGCACTACTCCCCCATCACCCGTTTCTCGATCCGCCGGTCGGGTATCAGCCACATCAACGCCACCAGCACGTACAGCGCGTCGGCGATCCACGGATGAACGAAGGCCAGCGCAATTCCGGACGCGTACAGCAGCGGCGACAGCTTGCCCTTGAGGTCGGAACCCAACGCCTGCGCCAGCAGCGACTCCGGCCCATGCGAGCGCAGGATGGCCCTTTCCAACAATGCATACGCGATCGACGGCATCAGCAAGGCGACGCCATAGACGGCGGTCGGCAGAGTGGTGAAATGGTTCTCGCCGGTCCAGGCAGTGGCGAAGGGAATCAGCGACAGCCAGAACAGCAAATGCATATTGGCCCACAGAATCAAGCCATTGACCCGCTTGACGGTATGCATCAAATGGTGGTGGTTGTTCCAATAGATCGCCACATAGACGAAGCTCAGCACATAGCTGAGGAAGATCGGCAGCAGCGCCGCCAGCGCCGCCCAATCGGCGCGCTGCGGCGCTTTCAGTTCCAGCACCATGATGGTGATGATGATGGCGATCACCCCATCGCTGAACGCGGTCAGTCGTTCTTTTTCCATGGGGCGGTTCCTTCCAAGGCTGTCATGCCTGTTACAGGTGGGCATGCCGTCGGGCGAGGACAGCGCCGCTTGACGGCATGCCGTCCGGACTGTCCAATGGCGCGTCGCGAGTGAGAACCTCGCCGTTTAGGAGAGTTCGTCATGCCGGAAGCCCCCCTGCCGCTGTCCGCCACCCGCCGCCTCGACCTTGCCGCTGCCGATCCGCTGGCCGCTTGGGCCGACGTCGTCAACCGCCCGGAGGACATCGCGGCGGCGCGCGCCCTGGCTGCGGCGGTCATGGGCGATGTCCGCCGCAAGCGTTCGTGGGCGCTGGCCTGGGGCATCGCCACCACCTTGGCCTACCACGCTTTTTATCGCCCGTTCGGCCAATATGTGGATGAAAGCGACGCCTTCGCCGCTTTGTCCGGCGGGGTGGTGTCGCGTGCCGACATGGCGGCCTTGCAGCGGCTGTACACCCTGGCTCATGCCGGTTGCTCGACGGTGCTCGCCTGGGACCGGGCGCAAAAGCGCATGGTGCATTTCCGCAGCCTGGATTGGCCCTCGGCGGGCGCCATCGCTAACGCCACGCGCATCGTCCACGCCTGCCGGGGCGATGGCCCGCCGGTGTTCTCCGCTGCCGGGATTCTGGGCCAGTCTGGCGTGCTGACGGCGGTCAAACCGGGCTTTTCCATCGCCATCAACTTCGCCCCGTGGTGCGGCCCATCCTTGTCGCTGCGGATGGATCCAACCTTTTTAATCCGCCAGTTGATGACCTCGGCGGTGGCTAGCTATGCCGAGGCCCGCGCCGTCATCGCCACCTGGAGGCCCAGCGCCCCGGTTTTCATCAGCCTATGCGGCATCGCCAAGGGCGAGGCCTGCCTGTTCGAGTTCGGCGCCGGCACGGGCGATGTTCCCGTCGCCGACATTGGTGAGCGCGATTTTCTGGTCAGAACCAATCATTTCGACCATGACAGCCCCTTTGTCGGGCACAACCGCGCCCAGGCGTCGGGGCGGGATTGGGATGCCTATCCGGTGTTGCTCACCTCTGGGGTGCGGCGGAGCATGCTCGAAGACACTCTCGCCGCCGCATATGGCAGCGTCGAGCCCTTTGACCTGGAGGACAGTTTGCGTCAGGCCTTCCTGCGTCCGCCGGTGTGGAACCACCAGACCGCGCAATGGGTGATGATGCTGCCACAATCGGGAGATGTGCGAGTGTGGGTGAGGTAAACGACTTTACATTGCGAGAAAATATTTGCAAAATAACACTTAGTAGTAGAATAGACGGGAAAATGAAGCCAATGGTTGAGGCAGTAAGATCTCAGGAATCAACCATAGGAGGATAACATGGCGATCTATCCGGCAAATCTGGCCTTCATCAAGACGAGCAACACCCCCAACGGCCATGTGGAAGTGCACATCGCCACCGCCACCTCTGGCTACCAGCAGCGCTCGTTGGAGACCGCGACCACCTTCGCGAACGAACTCGACGGCGTTTGGCAGACGACCGCCAATGCCTAAATCGGGATATCAGCGGGGCGCAGAGGAGCCGGGGAAATCGTACTCTGACCCCGGTTTTTACGCTCATATGGATAACCAGGATCAGGGGGCGGGTTTCACGATTTGATCGGGAACCTCATTTCTATCCCTGTTATCTTCCCAGCATGACAGAGTTTTGCAGGGCATCAACTCCAGTCTTTTGCTTATATCGGAAAGCAAAACCCCATTTTCTATTGAAAGGCCAATCATCGCATTGCGCGCTCGATTTGGCCTGTCCGGTTTAGCAAGCGGGAAAGATACGAATGAATATGATATCACCGAAATAAACAGTAGTGATATGGCGTATTTCGGGCATTCGCGGAACAACAAACCAAATGCCAAATACGTAAAAAACAAGAATGGCAATAAGTAGTTTATCTTGAGTGGGTAGATGACGAACAACACGAGAGTACTGACCGCTCCGAAAATTGCCACGATGCAAACATCGGAGTCATCAAATGATATTTTTTTGTGAATCGCCATAAAAGCCGATATCACAATAATGCCGGCAAAACTTAGTAAGCCAAAAAGATATGTTGGCTTATAAAGTGCCCTACCAACGTGCATCCTTAATGTCCAAAGGCTCTCATTGCCAAGATGAGGCGTCAGGAAGCTAGAGTTCTCTCCCACAAACATCCAACTCGGGACATAAAACATCCCTCCTACAACGAGAGAGATCAGACCGATAACAAATAGGCGCTTAAAGTTTTCGATTTTGATCGAGTGCATCAAGCTCCCAAAAAGAATGCCGAAAATAGCGATGGCTGAGCTTAATCTCATGCCGATTGCCATGCCGGCCAAAAGACCGACCAAAATCATTCTCCGCTGATTCATGATTTGCATCACGAGCACGATCAAAGCCAGAGCCCAGATGTGATCCATTGTGGAGGTGGCGGCGATAAGGAAGTATGGATTTAAAGAAAAGCACAATGTTATCAGTGTTTTGTTGTTGATGTTGCGCTTATCAAGAATTGAGTGGAAGCTATGTACGATAAATAGCGAGGCCACGAGTGTGCATATATTTGTTGCCAAACTGCCGCCCAGGCCGTTTATAAAATAAACCAATGCCTCGTATAGCCAATATCCTGGGTGGCGCGACATACTTGGATTGTTTTGCCCCCATGTTTTAAGGCCCGCATCCAGTACGCCATATGTATCGTTGTCGGAGCCATATCCGAGAAAAACAAGAGGAATGGCCGCAAGCAAATAAATAGCTGCAATTAATAAAAACTTGTTATGGCAACCTTCATCCCGTGCAATTCTCATCTTTTAGTTAAATCCCACACCTGTTGAATACTCTTCCCAGGAAGTGATGAATTATCGCCGTGATCCGTAAGGCTGCTCAAGCGCTAATTTCGCAAGCAGTCCCGTAGGGGCCATCTTCGACACCACATTTCCCTGCCATAAACCCGCATGGGCCGCTTAACGGCGCTTGGAATACCGTCAAGTCGTCTTCAACCGCCTCGCAAATTCAGCCCGGTGTCTCGGTGGCTGCCAATGTCGTCCCGGTCTTGTGCGCTGCCTGCCGCTGACTCTCCTGTCCCCGCAGTGCGCCACGCCTTGGACAGCGTATTACGGCATGAGACGGAGGAAGCGAAGCGGGGCTCCGCCGACCACCGACACGCCGCCGAGTGAGAAGCATTTTGTGCGAATGCCCCAAAGTCTGGGCGCTTGCCCGGAGCTTGGGGCATTCCACCAAGCATCAGGCTTTCTTGACGAACTCTGATTTCAAGTTCATCGCGCCGATACCGTCGATCTTGCAGGAAATGTTGTGCCCATCGGTGGCGTCCACCAAACGGATGCCCTTCACCTTAGTCCCGCCTTTGACGACCAATGACGAGCCCTTGACCTTCAGATCCTTGATGACGCTCACGGTGTCGCCATCGTTGAGCACATTTCCATTGGCATCGCGGATGGCTCCGTCCTCGGACGCCTCCGCGCCAGGGGCGTCAGGGTTCCATTCATGGGCGCATTCGGGGCAGATCCACAGGCTGCCGTCCTGATAAACATGTTCGGAATCGCATTTGGGGCATTTCAATTCGGTGGTCATTAGTTTTCCTCGTTGCTGGCGCGGCCATCCTAATGCACTGACATGCCGTTAGGAATCACAAGCTGGCGGTTGGGTCCAGGGAGGGCGTCCTTTTCAGACAGGCGCGGCCTCCTCCCCCAGCAAATCCAGCTTGCGCGCCCGGTCCAGCAGGTTCTTCACCGATGACGGGTTCCATCGCTGGCCGCCGCGCGGGGCGCGTTCGCGCATGGCTTCCAACTGGCTGCCGATCTGCGCCAAGGTCAGGCCGGGATTGGCGCGGGCGATGCCGGCGACCAGGGTCAGCAGGCGGTCGGAGCGCTTGACCTTGGCGCGGCCAAGCAAAGCCGGGTCGGCCAGACCTTCCGCGACGAAGCGCTTCACCGCGCGGAGCAGCCGTTCTTTGGTCCACTGGCGGTCCGGCGGCAGGGTGTCGTTGAGCCGCCGCGCTACCTCGTTCCAGGATTTAGCCGGACGCAGGCGGCGCACCAGCGGCAGCCACTCCTCCGCCGTCGTCGTCAGATCGACCAGATGGTTGGCCCGGCGTTGGCGCGACAGCTTGCGGATGGCCTCGGGGTCACGGGCCTTGAGCAACGGGTTGCCGCCGACGCGACCACGGGCCTTGGCCGCTTTCAGGCCGGACAGGGTGCGTTCGCGGCCCAGACTACGTTCCAGCTCGGCCACCGCGCCGAGGATTTGCAGGCTGAACCGCCCCTGCGGGCTACCGGTGTCGATGGGATCGGACAGCGAGCGGAAATGTGCGCCTTGGCCTTCCAGCCGCTCGATAACGTCAAGAAGATGGCTGAGCGAGCGGGCCAAGCGGTCGATCTTCCACACGATCAGCGTGTCGCCACGGCGGATGCGATCCAAGGCCCGCGCCAGTTGAGGCCGCGCCCGCAGGCCACCCGACAGCTTCTCTTCGAAGATCTCGGTGCAGCCAGCGGCGCGCAAGGCGTCCTGTTGGGCGTCGGTGACTTGGTCTTCCGTCGAGACGCGGGCGTAGCCGATCAGCGCCATGTTTCCCTCAGACGCTCCTGGCTCGGCTTTGGTGGCGGTACAGGTAGAACGTGGCGAGCAGGCCGCAGCAGGCGGCGAAGCTCATCCAGAAGCCGGGGGCGGCGTTGTCTCCGGTGGCGCGAATCAGCCAGGTCGATACCGCCAGCGACGAGCCGCCCAGCGCCGTTGCCAGGCTATAGGCCAGCGAAAAGCCCGCCGTACGTACCGCCACCGGCACCAACTCGGTCAGCGCCACCACCATTGCGCCGTTGTAGCCGGCATAGATGAAGGACAGCCATAGCTCGACGGCCAGCATCTTGGCGAAGGTCGGCCCCTGCACCAGCCACGACAACGCCGGATAGACGGAGACCAACGCCAGAAGGGTGAAGAAGATCAAAATCGGCTTGCGCCCGATCTTGTCGGACAGCGCGCCGAACAGCGGCAGCCAGCAAAAGTTCGACAGGCCGACGGCGATGGTCACCAGCAGGCTGTCGGCCTCGGTCAGCTTCAGTACGTTCTTGCCGAAGGACGGCGTATAGACGGTGATCAGGTAGAACGACACCGTGGTCATCACCACCAACGCCATGCCGCCCAGCACGACGGACATGTTGGCGACCAGGGTAACGGCGATTTCATGCAGGCTGGGATGATGGGTGCGGCGGCTGAATTCCTCGGTTTCCTGCAAGGATCGGCGGATGAAGAAGATGAACGGCACGATCATGCAGCCGATCCAAAAGGGAATACGCCATCCCCATTCCGACACCTGGGCCGGCTCCAGCAGCTTGTTGAGGCTGAAGCCGATCAACGCGGCGACGATGATCGCCGCCTGTTGGCTGGCCGATTGCCAGCTGACATAAAAGCCCTTGTGGCCGGGCGTCGCCATCTCGGACAGATAGACCGACACGCCGCCCAGCTCGACCCCGGCCGAGAAGCCTTGCAGCAGCCGGCCCAGCAGCACCAGCAAGGGGGCTGCGATGCCAATGGTGGCGTAGCCCGGCACGGCGGCGATCAACACCGTGCCCATGGCCATGACCACCAAGGTCAGCAGCAGCCCCTTGCGCCGGCCGATGCGGTCGATATACGCGCCAAGGACGATGGCGCCGATGGGGCGCATGAAAAATCCGGCGGCGAAGGTCAGGAAGACCGACATCAGCGAGGCGAATTCGTTC